>NZ_RHQO01000033.1:0-55602 GCF_003935475.1 Pseudomonas sp. p99-361
TGGCCCGAAACAAACGTAGGAGCGAGCGCAGCTCGCGATTGCGCCGCGCGGGCGGCGCTCGCTCTAACAGGCGCTGCATATCTTGTGGCAAACACCTGTCAGCCCTGATGCGATCCCCGTGGGAGCTGGCTTGCCGGCGATAGGGCCGGTGAATTTTCGCAGCGTTCTGACTCAGTGGACCGCCACATCCTGCCGCCCTGCCCAGCCCTGGCTGCGTGCCCGGTACTGCCGCGGTGCAATGGCGAACAACTCACGAAAGCGCCGGTAGAAATGCGGGAAGCTGACAAACCCGCTGGCCACCGCCACTTCGGTCAACGACTTGTTGGTGTGTTGCAACAGCTGCCGCGCATGGGTCAGGCGCAGCTCCAGGTAATACCGTGGCGGCGTGGCCTGCACATGGCGGTGGAACAAGCGTTCCAGGTGCCGGCGGGACAACTCCGCATGTTCAGCGATCTCGTCGATACCGATCGGGTCTTCGATATTGGCATGCATCAGCTCCAGCGCCAGGCGCACGCCGTGAGGCATGCCAGGGTCAATGTCCGCCACGCCGGCCGCAGTGTCATTTGCCACCCGCGAACGGTCGCACGCCAGCATCTGTTCCACGGCCCGCCGCAACGGCACCCCACCCGCCTGCTCAAGCATGGCCAGCATCATGTCCAGCGCGCTGCAGGCACCTGCGCAGCTCATGCGCCTGCGGTCCAGCACATGGGCCTGGCGGCTGATCCGCACCTTGGGGTAGAGCTCGTTCATCATCGCCCGGACATCAGGGTGAAAGGCGAAGTCGTGGTCATTGAGCAAACCTGCCTCGGCCAGGAAGTAGGCACCGTTCCACAAGCCGCCCAACTGGCAGCCCTGCTGGTCGGCCTGGCGCAGTTTGGCACGCAACTGGGGGGCCGCTTGCAGGCGCACGCGTAAACCGCCGCACACCAGCAGGCAACCCAGGCCTTGCACCTGCAAATCGCTTAGCTGGGTGTTGACCGGCAAGGCAATGCCCAGGTCGCTCATCACCTGCGGCCCCTCGCCCACCACCTCGACCTGGAACAACGGCGTGGCGCTCATCAGGTTGGCGGTCACCAGGCTGTCCATTGCAGCGGTGAAGGCCATCATCGAGGAGTGTTCACGCAGAACGAAGGCCACCCGCTGGCAGGGCATTGGCAGTGAAGTGCGAAAGCCGGGCTCCAGATGGGCCAGGTTGGTGTTCTTGAGGATGCTTTCGAAGTGGCTCATGGCTATTAACTCAACAGCGAGAATCGCATTGGCCGCTTCGCGGGCTTGCCCGCTCCCACAGGCATTGCACAGTGTTCAGAACCTGTGGCGGACCTGTGGGAGCGGGCGAGCCCGCGAAAAAGCCAACGCTGATGGATCAGGTTACTGACCGGCCTGGGCCGCTGCATCACGCGAGGCTTGCAGCCACTGGTCAAACTGCTGACGGTGGGCGGCAACCCATTCCTTGGCATGGCGGGTAATCAATCTGGTCACCACGCAGAACTTCCTGTCGATGGAGCCGGGGGTGCGGCCTGACATCTACATCACCAAGCTGGGCAAGGTGCAGGCTGGGTACAGCTCGCACCCGCTCAACCATGACGTGATCTACCCGGTGTGCACCCCACAGTACCTGGCCCGGCACCCCGAAGTGCAGACGCTGCAAGGCTTGCGCGATGGCACCCTACTCAACCTCAGCCCTTATGGGCGTTCGCAGGTGGCCGAACATGTCGACTGGAACGTCTGGCTGGCCTTCCACGACGTTGACCTGAAAAGCCGCGCCAATACCGCACCGCACTTCTTCAACGCCAACGACTACAACCTGCTGGTGCAACTGGCCCTTGGCAACCAGGGCGTAGCGCTGGGCTGGCACCACCTGGTGGCACAACTGGTCGCCCAGGGGCTGCTGGTGCGCCCGGTGCAAGAGGAGTTGGTGCTCAAGGACACCTTCCACTTCCTGGCCTTCAACGAAGACAAGGAACATGAGCCCAGTTGCCTGCGCTTGCGCGACTGGTTGCTCGAAGAGTTCCAGCCCTTGCTGGAATCACTGGGCAGCAGCTGAGCCGCTGTTTCACAGGCGCGCAACGGCTGGCACTGCCCACCCGCTCACTGCGGTAACAGCTTGCAACCAGTCCAGCGCACCATTGAGGCACTTTCCTCACACGCACGCCCCGGCATCTGTTAAAAAGCCCACATGCCCACCCTTTTCCTCTCCCACCTACGCCGCCGCTGGCTGACCTGGTTGTGTGCCACCTTGCTGGTGATCGGCCTGCCCAGCAGTTGCGCGGTGCTCCAGCACAAAGAGCGCGAACTGGTGTTCCGCATCGAACCTGGGCAGGCCAGCTGGTTCCGTGGCCTGCCCAGCGGTGTGCAGGAGCTTGACCTGCGGCCGCGCAGTTTCGCTGCCAATCAGAGCCTGCACGCCTGGTGGTGGCCGGCCAGGCGCGCCAATGCCCCGGCCATCCTCTACCTGCATGGGGTGCGCTGGAACCTGACCGGGCAGTTGTTCCGCATCGAGCAGTTGCATGCCATGGGCTACTCGGTGCTGGCCGTGGACTACCGCGGCTTTGGCCAGAGTCGCGGCGGGCTGCCCTCCGAGGCCACTGTCTATGAAGACGCGCACATCGCCTGGGAGCGCTTCGCTCAGTTGCAACCCGACGCGGGCAAACGGCTGATCTTCGGCCATTCGCTGGGCGGTGCGGTGGCCGTGGAACTGGCCCGCGCGCTGGCAGCCGAAGCACGCCAGGGCGGTGCCGCGGCCCCGGCGCGTGGGTTGATACTGGAATCGACATTCACCTCGTTGGGCGATGTCGCCGCTGCGGTAGCCAATACGTCACTGCCGGTGCGTTGGTTGCTGTCGCAGAAGTTCGACTCGCTGGGCAAGATCCAGGATATCGGCTTGCCCGTGCTGCTGGTGCACGGGCTGGATGACCGCTTCGTGCCAGCGCGTTTCAGCCAGCAGCTGTACGAGGCGGCCCGGCAGCCCAAAACCCTGCTGCTGGTACCGGGGGCCAGCCACAACAACAGCATGAGCCTGGCCGGGCCGCGTTATCGGCAAGCGATCCAGGCGCTGCTCTGAAAGCGTTACTGGCCGCTCCTACCAAGGCCAATACAACAGCCAAAGTCACTGTACGGGCAGGAAGTTCATCAGCAGCAGGCTCTGTGCATAGTTCAATCCGATCCGCCGATACCGCTCGTCCAGCAACTCTGCCAGCAAATCCAGGCGCGCCACGATCTTCCCGAACTCCACGGCGAAACTCAGGTTGCTGCCCTCTTCGGAAATCTCGTTGGAAAACAGCAGCAACACGCCATTGGCATCTTGCCGCTGGCTCAACATCCAGGTGGCCTTTTCGATATTGCGCGCGGCGTTGTTGATGAACAGCGGGTCGATCGTGTCGGTCATGTAGAACTCGGTGCGCCCGCCGTGAGCGGTGATCAGCATGCTGCCGATGGCATAGATGAAGGCGCCGACGCGGTCACCGCGAAACTCCGGGCTCAACGCGTAACTCAAGGCTGCCAGGTCGCGACGGTTGCCCAGCTGCGCCAGCGGCTGGCGGTGTTCGATGGCCTTGCGGATCTGCCGCTCGGCAGTGGCGGCGTCGACGTACCCCGACAGCTTCAACTGGTTGGGGTTGCGCAGGTACAGCTTGTTCATCAGCAGGTACAGGCTTTGCAGGTTGTCGCGCATCGACAACGTGGCCAGGCGGTCGACACTGGTCTGGAACAGTTCGCTGGGCTTGCCGTCGGCAAACTGGTCGAGCATGTCGCGGCCCTGTTCCTGGGTGCAGGCACACAGGCAGGTGAGCACGCCTGCCAGCAGCACGCGGGGAATCAGATGAGGGTAGCTTGCAACCATCGGCACCGGGTCGATATTCGGCGGCCGCATCGGGGATCGATGTGGCCTGGCCAAGCATAGAGCGCGGAAATGGCAAAAAGTGCAGTGTAAAGGCCGCCGCAGGCCCGGCGGCGTACCCTCACATGGCGTGGCGCAACTTCTCCACCATCTGCGCGTGCAGCGCCGGGTCGCCACAGGCCACTACACAGCCGCCGTGCTGCGCCGAACTGCCATCCCAGGCGCTGATCACCCCACCCGCCCCTTCGATGATCGGCATCAGCGCCTGTACGTCATAGGGTTGCAAGCTGGCCTCCACGATCACATCGACGAACCCCGACGCCAGCATGCAGTAGGCATAGCAATCGCCGCCGTAGCGCATCAGCCGCGCCTGCCCGGCTACCGCCTCGAACGCGGCCTTGCGCTCGGCTGTGTCGAACATGTCGGGGGTGGTGCACATCAGCGTGGCCGTAGCCAGGTCGGCGCAGGCGCGGGTACGCAAGGGTGTAGCGTTGCGCCAGGCCCCCTCGGGGGTGCCAATGAAACGCTCGCCGGTAAAGGGCTGGTTCATCACCCCCAGTACCGGGCGGGTACCGTCGTTCAGCGCAATCAACGTTCCCCACAATGGCAGGCCAGTGATGAAGGCACGGGTGCCGTCGATGGGGTCGAGCACCCAGGTCAGCGGGCTGCTGCCCACCGCCACCCCGGCCTCTTCGCCAAGAATGCCGTGGTCCGGGTAACGCGCCTGGATCAACGCGCGCATCGCATCCTCGGCCGCCTTGTCGGCCACCGTCACCGGGTCGTACAGGCGCCCCCCCTTGTCCTCGACGTCCAGGCTGGCACGAAAGTACGGCTTGATGGCCAGTGCAGCGGCGTCGGCCAGTTGCTCGGCGAATGTACGCAACTCACCAATCTGTGGGGCACTCAGGGACATTGGGAACAGGCCTCGTGACAGTTATGAAGATCGGCATCATACCTGACAACCTGTATTGCACCAGCCGCGTGCGCAACGTGCCTGGCCGATGCTGCCGATGCTGCTTCATCCATGAATCCCAGGGAGTTGCAGGGGCTTTAAAGTTAATGCATCTGGTAATGATTCGTAGTAGCCTTAATTCTTTTCGTCACCCTTCTCTAGCGCCCTACTTCAGGATCGTCCCGTCGATGCGTCGCACGTTCGTTTCGCTTTGTGTGCTTCATGCTGTCTCCCCAATGGCCCTCGCCGAGCCCGAACCGCTCAGCGACCCGGCCCAGATCGAACTCCAGGCCCTGAGCATCACTGGCACAGCCGACAGCGAACGGGCTGATGGCCCAGTGCTCGGCTACAAGGCCAACCGTTCCGCCAGTGCCACCCGCACCGACACCGCGCTGCACGAAACACCGCAGTCGGTCAGCGTGGTGCCCAAGGCGGTGCTGCAAGACACCGGTGCCACGCGCCTGCAAGACGGCCTGGACTATGCCGGTGGCGTCGGCCGGGCCAACAACTTCGGTGGCCAGGGTCTTACCACCTTCACCGTGCGCGGCTTTACCACCGGCGAGTTCTACCGTAACGGTTTCCCGATCAACCGTGGTTACCCCAACGCACCAGACGCCAATACCGTCGAGCGGCTGGAGGTGATCCGCGGCCCGGCCAGCAGCCTGTACGGCCGTGGCGACCCCGGCGGCACCTTCAACGTGGTCAGCAAGCAGCCGCTACCAGAACCCAAGGTCACCCTGGGCAGCCAGTTCGACGACCAGGGCATGCACCGCGCTACCCTCGACGCCGCCGGCCCGCTGAACCAGGACGGCTCGCTGGCCTACCGCCTGAACCTGCTTGGCGAGGGCGGCGACAGTTTCCGTGATGATGTGCAAAGCGAGCGTTATGACGTGGCGCCAGTGCTCAGCTGGCAGGTCAACGACACGACCAAGGTCGTGTTCGAAGGCGACTTCATGCGCAACAACCACCCGCTGGACCGCGGCCTGACCCGCTACGCCACCCAGCGTGGCAGCGCCTCGCGCGACACCTATATCTGGGAAAAAGGCAGCGATAACCTGCTGCACAACGACAACAACATGGCGCAGGTGCGTTTCGAGCACCTGCTCAATGACAACTGGACGCTGGCGGGCGGGTTCCAGTTCCTCGATGGCTCACTCAAGGGCAATGCGGTCGAAGCCAACGGCGCGCCGCTGGATGGGCGAACGCTGGAGCGTAACTTCAACTACCGCAAGCTGGAGTGGACCGATCGCGACTGGCAGCTGAACCTGACCGGCTACTTCGACACCGGCGGCTTCAGCCACACCTTGCTGACAGGGGTGGAGTACGAGAACTATGACTACAACTCGATCATCCAGCGGTCCTCTGCGGTGGCGGGCACCTACCCCATCGACATCTACGACCCGGTGCTTGGCCAGCCACGGCCGGCGCTGACCCGCACCACGACCTGGGACAAGGAAAACCTGCAGACCTGGGCCTTCTTCATCCAGGACCAAGTGGCCCTGACCGAGCGATTGAAGGCTTTGGCAGGGGTACGCTTCGAGCGCTTCGAGCATGACTACGACAACAAGCTGGACAATGCCGGTGATTTCAGCAAAGGCGAAAACGGTGCTACGCCCCGGATTGGCCTGGTCTATGACCTCACCGACACGGTCGCCGTCTACGCCAACACCGCGCGCTCTTTCAAACCCAACACGGGAACCCCGGCCAGCGGCGGGGGCTTCGACCCGGAAAAGGGCAAGTCCTACGAACTGGGCGTGAAATGGGAAGCGCTCGACCGCCAGCTGAGTGTCGACGCAGCGGTCTACCACATCGTCAAGGAAAACGTGTTGACCCGCGACCCGGTGGACCCGAACTACAGCGTGGCGGCCGGCGAAGTGCGCAGCCGGGGCCTGGATATCAACGTTGCTGGCAATGTCACCCCCGAGTGGCGCGTCATTGGCGGCTACGCCTATGTGGATGCCGAAGTGACCAAGGACAACCGCCTGCCAACCGGCACGCGACTGGCCAATATCCCGCGCAACAGTTTCAGCCTGCTCAACACCTATGAGTTCCAGGACGGTGTCGCCAAGGGGCTTGGCTTGGGGCTTGGGGTGAAATACGTGGATGACCGCAACGGCCAGACCGAGGCGACCACCTACACCATGGAGCAATACACGGTGGTTGATCTGCTGACCTTCTACCAGGTCAACGACCATATACGCCTGAACCTGGATGTGAAGAACCTGTTCAACAAGGCGTACGACGAAGGCGCATTCAACCTGTATGCCTACCCGGGTGCGCCGCGTACGGTACAGGCTGGCGTCGCGTACACCTTCTGAACGGCTGGGGCTGCATAAGCAGCCCTAACTGTCAGAAACCTTTGCTGTAGAACAGCGAATACGACTCGATGCCGTCGTTGGGCTGCTTGATCCCGGCGTTGGAATAATGGATCGCACGCAGCCCGACCTTCTGCTCCCCTGGCAGTTTCAGGCCAAGGCCGATACGGTCCTCGAAGTTGACCGACGAACCCAGGCGCTGGTCGCCTACATCGGTCTTGGAGAACGCGGCCAGGCCGATGCCCGCTTCGATGTACGGGGTGTAGGTGAAACCGCTGAATTCATAGGTGAACACCGGGCTGAACGACAGCGAATGGGCGCCACTGGCGTCGCCGCCCTCCCAGTAGGTGTAGCCGGCGTCCCAGTAACCGCTGACATAGCCGATGTCGCTTTGCAGCCACTTCTTGTCCCAGTCGAACGACATACCAATGCGGTAGGTCATGTCGCCCTGGCTGGTAACGCCCACGGCGCCGGACACCTGCGCGGCCTGGGCCGTGCCAGCGCCGGCAAGTGCCAGCACGGCAACGGCCAGCGATGCTGCGAGACGGGTTTTCATCTACGACTCTCCTGATGGTCTACACGGCAAGCGGGGGCTGTAGCCCCTCGATTAATTGGCGACCGGTTCATCCCGACCGGTCACACGAGGTAATACTTTTCTGATTATTGTCCGATAATCAGAAAGTTGGAAGTAAATTGCCATTATTGCTCATACACCGTTGCGGTGTGAGGCGCTACCACAGCGCGAGCGCCGTACAGACGTGCGGACTAGACGTAGACTAGTAGTTGTAAATCATTGGTTTGCGTTCTTTTCTTCAAGCAGTTTCACGAACATGCTCAAGCTGCGTGATACCGTGCCACGGCGCCACACCAGCCAGGTTTTCAGGTAGCGGAAGTCTTCCGACATGGGCCAGGCACTGACCGTGCTGCAGCCCGGCATGTTGTCGAGCATGCTGCGCGGCAGCATGGCCAGGCCGGCCCCGGCACTGACGCAGGCGAGCATGCCGTGGTACGACTCCATTTCATGGATCTTGCCGGGAACCGCCTGGTCCTGGACGAACCAGTTTTCGAAGTGATGCCGGTACGAACAGTTGGCCCGGAACGCGTAGATGTTTTCGCCGTTGACGTCCTGGGCGCGGGTCACCGGGGCATGATTGAGCGGTGCGATGACCATCATCTCTTCCTCGAACACCGGTATGCCCTCCAACGTGGGGTGCAACACCGGGCCATCGACGAACGCAGCCACCAGCCGGCCAGACAACACCCCCTCGAGCATGGTCCCTGAAGGGCCGGTGGACAGGTCCAGGTCCACCTTGGGGTAGCGCTGGTTGTAGGCCGCCAGCAAGGCCGGGATGCGCACGGCTGCGGTGCTTTCCAGCGAGCCCAGGGCGAAGGTGCCCTGCGGGTCTTCACCGGCCACGGTCAGGCGGGCCTCGTGCACCAGGTCGAGAATGCGCCGGGTGTATTCCAGGAAGTTCCAACCCGCGGGTGACAGGCGCAAGCGGCTTTTCTCGCGGATGAACAGTTCCACACCCAGGTCTTCTTCCAGCTGCTTGATGCGCGTGGTCAGGTTGGAAGGCACCCGATGGATATGCTGCGCGGCAGCGCTGATGCTGCCCTGCTCTGCCACGGCCTTGAAGATCTCCAGTTGCACCAGGTCCACAGCCTTTCTCCAAACGTGAATGTTTCGCTCATTATTATTCAGTTTTCATTAAAGCCATAGCCCACTAGTCTGGCTCCACTGTTCAATAACGACGAGAGTGCCCTGCCATGAGTGCGATCAGCAGCCTGACCCACGCCATCTCCCTCGATCCGTACACCGGCGAGCAGATCGGCGCCTACCCGTTCGACACCGACGCCGCACTGGAAGCGGCGCTGCAGCGTGCCAAGGCCGGCTACCGCCAGTGGCGCCAAGTGTCGCTGGGTCAGCGCAGCGAGTACCTGCTCGCCTTGGCCAGCACCCTTGAAGCCAAGGCCGAGGCCTTCGCGCAGATGATCAGCCGTGAAATCGGCAAGCCCATCGCCCAGGCCCGCGGCGAAGTCGCCAAATGCGTTGGCCTGTGCCGCTGGTATGCCGAGCATGGCCCCGCGATGCTGGCCGCCGAGCCTACCCAGGTCGAAAAGGCCCGCATCGAATACCGCCCGCTGGGCCCTATCCTGGCGGTGATGCCCTGGAACTTCCCGGTCTGGCAGGTACTGCGCGGCGCCGTGCCGGCGATCCTGGCCGGCAATACCTACGTGCTCAAGCACGCGCCGAACGTAATGGGCAGCGCCTACCTGCTGGGTGAACTGTTCAAGGATGCCGGCCTGCCGCAAGGCGTTTTCGAAGTGCTGAACGTGACCCCGGAGGGCGTCACCCGCGCCATCAACGACCCGCGCATTGCCGCGGTGACCCTGACCGGTAGCGTGCGTGCCGGCATGGCGATCGGTGCCCAGGCCGGTGCCGCACTGAAAAAATGCGTGCTCGAACTCGGCGGTTCCGACCCGTTCATCGTACTGGCTGACGCCGACCTGGACGCCGCCGTCCAGGCAGCCGTCATCGGTCGCTACCAGAACACCGGCCAGGTCTGCGCAGCGGCCAAGCGCATGATCGTGGAAGCAAGCATTGCCGACGCGTTCACCCGCAAGTTCGTCGAGGCAACCCGGCAGCTGAACATGGGCAACCCGCTGCAGGAAGACACCTACATCGGCCCCATGGCCCGCTACGACCTGCGCGACGAGCTGGATGGCCAGGTACAGGCGACGCTGGCCGAGGGTGCCACCCTGCTGCTGGGCGGCCACAAGGTCGAAGGCGTTGCCAACTTCTATGCCCCGACCGTGTTCGCCAATGTGACCCCGGACATGACAGCATTCAAGCAAGAGCTGTTCGGCCCGGTGGCGGCGATCATCACGGCCCGTGACGCCGAGCATGCCGTGGAGCTGGCCAACGACAGCGAGTTCGGCCTGGCGGCGACCATTTACACCGCCGACTATGCGCTGGCCGAGCGCATGACTGCCGCGCTGGATACCGGCGGCGTGTTCATCAATGGTTACTGCGCATCCGACCCCCGCGTGGCGTTCGGCGGCGTGAAGAAAAGCGGCTTCGGGCGCGAGCTGTCGCACTTTGGTGTGCGGGAGTTCACCAATGCCCAGACCGTGTGGCTGGACCGGAACTGAGCCCAGTCAGGCAGGGGCTGCGTTGCAGCCCCTGCCAACCTCAATCGCGCAACTGGTCCTCGACCCAGTCCAGCATCCCCCCCGGCACGATCAGCTCATGCCGCGCCCGTGAACAGGCGGTGTACAAACCTGCCAGCAGGCGCGCCCGTTCATTGCGGTTACCGGCCACCTGCGGCGTGACCATCAGCTCGGGCGACACCATCACCCGGGCAAACTCCATGTTCTTCACATCCCTTACCCGCCCGAGGAACAGCTTTGGCGCCTTGGTCCAGCGGTAACGGCTCTTTGCCTGGGCAAAGTGCTGCGGGGTGTAGCCCTTGCGCAGCAGGTTGGCCACCGCGACGAATGCCTTGTCCTCACCCTTGTCCTGCTCCAGCGCCTGCCAGCTGGCATAGCGGAACAGCATCGGGTGACGAGGCCGGGTGCCATGGCGGTACAGCTCGATGCAATCCTCCACGAACAGTTCGAAGTCCTTGCGCGCGCTTTGCAGCAGCACGAACGGCACGCCCTGGTGCGTCAGGCGCTGGAACCAGCCAAACAGCCCCCACTCGTCATCGACGATCAACGCGGTGGGCTGTTCCGGCACCGTGACCGCATCGAAGAAGCTGACCCGGGTGTAGTGCTCGGCGCTCCCACTGAAGGCCGCCTGGATCGATGCCGGGTGCGCCTGTATCAGCGGGTTGAGCACGTTGTCCATCGCCGGCCCTGCGCGCAGCGAGTGGTCGATGCAGCGCTGGCGGATGAAGCTGCCATGGTGCGCACTGAGGCCGTTCAGGTTCTGCAGTTCGTCACCGAGGGCGATGACCGCTTGCGGGCTGCGGTCAAGTACGGCAAGCATCGGTGCCGACAACTCGTGCGCCTCGTCGACGATGACGTGGGTGTAGCCGCTGTCAATCACCAGGCCGGTCAGCGCCAGCAGCTTGACCCGGTGGTAGTCACGTACCGGCAACTGGATTTCCCGCGCTGACGGGCGAATCAGCTCCTGCCAGTACAGCCGTGCCTTTTCCAGCAACACTTCCTGGTCCAGCGGCGATGTGCCCGGCCCGGCCCAGGGCACATGGTGCAACTGCACCTGCGCGTCGGCACTGTGGCAAAACGCCCGCACCGCGCGGATGCACAAGGTAACCACGTCGCGTGCGGCAAGCGGGCCAATGTCGGGTATGGCCAGCCAGCGCACCACCTGCGCCTCTTGCGGGCGCCACGAGCGCTTGGTGCGGTAAGGGTCGCGCAGGCGCCAGCCGTTGCTGGTCAGGTCGCGGTTCAACAGCTCGTCGGCCAACTGACCGAAGGTCAGCGCGGTGTAGGCTGCGGCATCCTTGACCCGCGCCTGCAGCGCACGCAACTGGCCCTCGGTCAAGGCCAGCAACAAGGTGCGCTGCGGCTCCAGCAACCGGGCGAACTGGTGGATCAGAAAGGTCTTGCCGGTACCGGCAAAGCCCTGCACGGCGACCGATTCGTCGATACCCCCCAGAAATTCACGCAACAGCCGGTTCTGCTGGTCGCTGAGCATCAGGTCGCTGGCCAGGGCCGGCAGGTGCACGGGGTGCAGCGGCGTGGCGCGCTGGCGATAGCGGTCGGCGAACTGGAAATTCCACTGCCCCTCGTCGTCCTGCAATTCATCTGCGCTGTACGCCACTTCGCCACTGAGCAGCGCAATGCCGTTTTCGCCCAGCATGCCCAGGCCCATGGCGAAGGCTTCACGGTCGAAGTGCTGCGCCACCTGCCCCTGGAAGCGCCCAGGCGCGGCACGTTCAACGTCGTTGGCGATCCGCACGATCTCGGCAAAGCGGCGTTCCTGAGCATCGGCCGAGGCAGTCGCCGGTTGGCGAGGCAGGTTTTGCACGAACAACACCGCAGCGGCCTGGAGCAGGCTGGCGCTGCTGAAGAAGTCGGTGAAGGGAACACTGGCGAGGCTGTCAGCCTGGTCACTGGGCAAAGGCAGGTAGAACATCGGCACCTCGGGTCGAAACAGGCTGGCACGATAGCAATTTTCGGCGCCGGCTGCTGGACTTGCGGGCCGGCGGTTCAGCGCTTGACGCGCTTGAGTGTCTCGCTCGGAAATTCCTTGAACAATTGCCGGTAACTCTCTGAAAACCTTCCCAAATGCCAGAACGACCAACGCATCGCCACTTCTGCCACGGTCACGCCACCGCCCCGCAACAGATCGCGCCGCGCCCCGTTGAGCCGGCGCAACCGCAACCAGTGCGCGGGCGGCATGCCGGTGTAGGCCTTGAAGGCCTGCTGCAACTGGCGCAGCGACACGCCCGCCACCGCCGCCAGTTCCACCAGGTTCAAGGTTTCTTCCGGGCAGTCAGCCGCCCACTCGCTGACCCGGTGCATGATCGCCCGCTCCTCGTCCCGCCGGCCCATGGCCATGCCCTGCAAGCGCTGGCAGGCATTGTCGAGGATGAACAGGCAGTCCTCCAGCAACTGCTCCGCCAACGCCTGCCCCTGCAACGGGCACCCAGCCTCGCCCAGGCGGGTCAGGGTGGCACTGAGCCAACTGCCGAACAACGCATTCTGGCCACTGCCCAGCGGCACCATGAACAAACCGTCAAGCCTGCGGGGGTCCAGGCCGTGGCTGGCGAGAAACGCCTGGTCGAACACGACGGCGACTTCCTGGTAATTCTCTGGCGTGATCCAGATGTTGCGGCTCTGCTCGTTGAGCAGGTAAAGGCTGTTTTCGCTCTGGTCGAAGCAGAACGCCAGCGACCCGCTCGGCGCCCGGAAGAATTGCTCGACCCGGGTGTTGAGGCGTTCTTCGTAGACTTGCACGCCGTCAAGCCCCAGGCAGCGCAACTGGCCGCTGAAATGGCCCGGCGACATCTGCCGGTACTGCTGCTGCCAACCGGGGGTGATGCGAACCTGCTCGGACACATCCGAGGTGTGGAAAGCTTGTACCTGCAAGGCGTTGGGCGTTGTCACGCTTTGTCCTGATTGCACTCTTTTGGTGCATTGAATGCCGAAGAAAGTGGATAGATGGCGATGGGCTGCCGAGCCCAAGATAGCCTCCAGCGTGTCACCTGGGAAGCGCGATGCCCTTGAAGCTGTGCAACGGCTTTGGCGGGTGCAGCGGCTCCCACATAAAAAAACCAACCAAGAGGTCTGTATGAACGCCCCCTTCGATCAGCTCTCCACCTGGCTGAAAGAACACCGGATCACCGAAGTAGAATGCGTGATCAGCGACCTGACCGGCATCGCCCGCGGCAAGATCGCACCGACCGCCAAGTTCCTTCACGAACGTGGCATGCGCTTGCCCGAGAGCGTGCTGCTGCAAACGGTCACCGGCGACTACGTTGACGACGATATCTATTACAACCTGCTCGATGCGGCTGACATCGACATGGTCTGCCGCCCCGACCCGAGCGCTGTGTACCAGATCCCGTGGGCCATCGAACCTACCGCGATCGTGATCCACGATACCTTCGACAAGCAAGGCAACCCCATCGAGCTGTCGCCGCGCAACGTGCTGAAGAAAGTGCTCAAGCTTTACGCTGACAAGGGCTGGCAACCCATTGTCGCGCCAGAGATGGAGTTCTACCTGACCAAGCGCTGCGAAGACCCGGACCTGCCGCTGCAAGTGCCACTGGGGCGTTCCGGCCGGGCCGAAAGCGGCCGGCAGTCGTTCTCGATCGATGCCGCCAACGAATTCGACCCGCTGTTCGAGGACGTGTATGACTGGTGTGAAATCCAGGGCCTGGACCTGGACACGCTGATCCACGAAGACGGCCCGGCGCAGATGGAGATCAACTTCCGCCACGGCGACGCGCTGGACCTGGCCGACCAGATCACCGTGTTCAAGCGCACCATGCGTGAGGCTGCGCTCAAGCACAACGTGGCTGCGACGTTCATGGCCAAGCCGATCACCGACGAGCCGGGCAGTGCCATGCACCTGCACCAGAGCGTGGTCGACATCGCCACCGGCAAGCCGATCTTCGCCAACGACGACGGCAGCATGAGCCCGTTGTTCCTGCACCACATCGGTGGGTTGCAGAAGTACATCCCCAAGCTGCTGCCGATGTTCGCCCCCAACGTCAATTCGTTCCGCCGCTTCCTGCCGGACACCTCGGCACCGGTCAACGTCGAGTGGGGTGAAGAAAACCGCACCGCCGGTTTGCGCGTCCCCACCTCCAGCCCGGAAGCGATGCGCGTGGAAAACCGCCTGCCCGGCGCGGATGCCAACCCTTACCTGGCGATCGCTGCCAGCCTGCTGTGCGGCTACCTGGGCATGGTCGAGCAGATCGACCCGAGCGCCCCGGTGCAGGGCCGCGCCTACGAGCGGCGCAACCTGCGCCTGCCCATCACCATCGAAGATGCGCTGCAGCACATGGAAGACTGCGAGACCGTGCAGCAGTACCTGGGCAAGCAGTTCGTGCAGGGTTACGTGGCGGTCAAACGGGCCGAGCACGAGAACTACAAGCGCGTGATCAGCTCGTGGGAGCGCGAGTTCCTGATGCTGAGCGTCTGAGCCGCCCTGGGGGCTGTGCAGCCCCCACCACACCTGAACTCGTAGAACAAAACCAACGAGGTGTTCCCATGCGTCATCTGCAAGCCCTGATCCCCGCGGCATTCACCCTGCTGTTCGCCACCACCAGCCACGCCACACCCACTGTAAGCGTGTACAACTGGACCGACTACATCGGTGACACCACCCTGGCCGACTTCCAGGCCAGCAGCGGCATCAAGGTGGTTTATGACGTGTTCGACTCCAACGAAACCCTTGAAGGCAAGCTGCTGGCGGGGCGCACCGGCTACGACGTGGTAGTGCCCTCCAACCATTTTCTGGCCCGCCAGGCCCAGGCCGGTGCATTCTTGCCGCTGGACCGCAGCAAACTGCCGAACTGGAAGCACCTGGACCCCAAGCTGCTCAAGCAGCTTGAGCAGAACGACCCGGGCAACCAGTATGCGGTGCCCTACCTGTGGGGCACCAATGGCATCGGCTATAACGTGGAAAAGGTCAAGGCTGCATTGGGCGTAGACCGCATCGATTCCTGGGCGGTGCTGTTCGAGCCCGAGAACCTGAAAAAGCTCAAGCAGTGCGGCGTGGCCTTCATGGACTCGCCCGATGAACTGTTCCCCGCCGTGCTCAACTACCTGGGCATGGACCCGCGTAGCGAAAAGCCGGCCGACTACGCCAAGGCCGAGGCGCGCTTGCTTGAGCTGCGCCCGTACATCACCTATTTCCACTCCTCCAAGTATGTTTCCGACCTTGCCAACGGGAATATCTGCGTAGCGTTCGGTTATTCCGGTGACGTGTTCCAGGCGGCCAACCGCGCCGTGGAAGCGAAGAACGGCGTGAAGGTCGCCTACAGCATTCCCAAGGAAGGCAGCAACCTGTGGTTCGACCTGCTGGCCATTCCGAAGGATGCGAACAACCCGGAGCAGGCGCTGGCCTTCATCAACTACCTGCTCGACCCCAAGGTGATCGCCAAGGTCAGCGCCACGGTCGGCTATGCCAACGCCAACCCGGACGCCAAGGCCTACATGGATGCCGCGCTGGTGGACAACCCCGAGATCTACCCCCCGCAGGAGGTACTGGACAAGCTGTACATTTCCAGTACTCCCAGCCCGAAGATCATGCGCGTCATGACCCGCTCCTGGAGCAAGATCAAGTCCAACCGCTGAGCCGAGACCCTCTATGTCATTCAATACCCAACACACCGCTTCGTACTATGCAGCCACTGCGCGCGATGCGGCCCCCTACCCCAGCCTCGACGCTGACCTGAGCGCTGATGTGTGTGTGGTCGGGGGTGGGCTGACCGGGGTCAATACGGCGCTGGAGCTGGCCGAGCGTGGTCTGTCGGTGGTGCTGCTGGAGGGGCGGCGCACCGGCTGGGGTGCCAGTGGCCGCAACGGCGGCCAGCTGATTCGCGGCATCGGCCATGATGTCAGTGGTTTTGCCCGGCATGTCGGCCAGGATGGCGTGCGCTACCTCCAGCAGGCCGGCATCGACTCGGTGGCGCTGGTCGCCGCGCGCATCGCCCGCTACGACATTGCCTGTGACCTGCGCTGGGGCTTTTGCGAACTGGCCAACACGCCCGCGCAGTTCGACGCCTTCAAGGATGAACTGCAAGACCTGGCAGCGCTAGGTTACCGCCACGAAACACGCCTGGTCGCAAGCGGGCAGTTGCATGAGATCGTCGCCAGCGACCGGTACGCCGGCGGCCTGGTGGACATGGGTTCAGGGCACCTGCACCCGCTCGACCTGGTTCAGGGCGAGGCCCGCGCCGCCCATACCCTGGGCGTGCGCATTTTCGAGCAAAGCCCGGTGTTGCGTATCGAGCATGGGCCCAGCGTTACCGTGCATACCGCCCACGGCAGCGTGCGCGCGGGCCGCCTGGTGCTGGGCTGCAACGCCCACCTGGACGACCTGGAACCGCGGCTGAGTGGCAAGGTGCTGCCAGCCGGCAGTTACGTGGTGGCCACCGAACCGCTGCCCGAAACACTGGCGAGCCGCTTGATCCCGCAGAACATGGCACTGTGCGATCAGAAAGTCGGCCTGGATTACTACCGCCTCACCGCGGATCGCCGCCTGTTGTTCGGCGGCGCCTGCCACTATTCCGGCCGCGACCCCAAGGACATCGCCGGCTATATGCGGCCGAAGGTGCTGAAGGTATTCCCGCAACTGGCCGATGTGCGCATCGACTACCAGTGGGGTGGCATGATCGGCATCACCGCCAACCGCTTTCCCCAGGTCGGGCGCTTGAGCCAACACCCCAACGTGTATTACGCCCAGGGCTATTCCGGGCACGGGCTGAACGTGACTCACTGGACAGCCAAGCTGCTGGCGGAAAGCATCGCCCTGGGCCACAGCCACGGCCTGGATGTGTTCAGTGCAGTGCCGCATCTGACGTTCCCCGGTGGCAAGGCACTGCGCTCGCCACTGCTGGCGCTGGGGATGTTGTGGTACCGGTTACGTGAGGTGTTGGGCTAGCAATGTGTGGGTGTTATTTGCCAAAAGATATGCATCGCCTGGGAGATCGAGCGCCGCCCGCGCGGCGCATCGCGAGATGCGCTCGCTCCTACGCTTGTTTCGGGCCAGTAACCCCTGTGCCAGGTGCGCGCGACCGCCTTGTTTGTAGGGCGCGACATTGAGGCATGCGCCAGGGCGTTCGAGCGCAAATCCCACAGGCATAATTGGCCCGAAACAAACGTAGGAGCGAGCGCAGCTCGCGATGCGCCGCGCGGGCGGCGCTCGATCTCCCAGGCGCTGCACATCTTGTGTCAAACACGCGTCAGCCCTCATACGATCCCTACGGGAGCTGGGCTTGAACGGCGATGAACTGCAAAGCAGCCCCCTACCCCCCGCATTAGCTCAACATTCGACGAATGCAACCGCCAGGCCGCCGCGCGAAGTTTCCTTGTAGTTGGCATGCATGTCCGCCCCGGTATCACGCAAGGTGCGGATTACCCGGTCGAGCGAAATGAAATGCTCGCCATCGCCCCGCAGTGCCATTTGCACCGCATTGATCGCTTTCACGGCAGCGATGGCATTGCGTTCGATGCACGGCACTTGCACCAGGCCACCGACCGGGTCGCAGGTCAGCCCAAGGTTGTGTTCCAGGGCAATTTCGGCAGCGTTTTCCAGTTGCGCCGGTGTCGCGCCCAGCACCTGGGCCAGGCCGGCGGCCGCCATCGAGCAGGCAGACCCGACCTCCCCCTGGCAGCCGACCTCGGCGCCGGAAATGGAGGCGTTCTTTTTGCACAGGATGCCAACCGCAGCCGCGGCAAGCAGGAAGTCCACGACATCCGCGTCGCAGGCACCAGGGTTGAACTTCATGTAGTAGTGCAGTACCGCCGGGATGATACCGGCTGCACCGTTGGTAGGTGCAGTGACCATGCGCCCGCCAGCGGCGTTCTCTTCGTTGACCGCCAGGGCGTACAGGTTGACCCACTCCATGGCGCCGAGCGTCGACCCGATCACATTAGGCTTGCCCAGTTCCTGCAAGCTACGGTGCAGCCGCGCCGCACGGCGTTTGACGTGCAAACCGCCGGGCAGAATGCCCTCGTTGCGCAGGCCGTTGTCCACGCACTCACGCATCGCGGCCCAAATGCGCAGCAGGCCGTCGCGCACCTCGGCTTCCGGGCGCCAGGCGCACTCGTTGGCCATCATCAGTTGCGCCACACTCAAGCCGTGGGCCTGGCACAGCTTCAGCAACTGGGCACCACTGCCGAACTCGTAGGGCAGCACGGCGGCGTTCTCTGCAGTTTTCGGCGCATCGACTTCGGCCTGTTCGACGATGAACCCACCGCCTACCGAATAATAGGTCTGGCACAACAGGCTATTTTGCCCGTGCATGGCTTCTACGCGCATGGCGTTGGGGTGGTACGGCAGGTTTTCGTCGAGCAGCAGCATGTCTTGCGCATACTCGAACGCCACGGGGTGGCTGCCGTCCAGCATCAGGCAGTGTTCCTGCAGCACCTGACCGATGCGCGATTCGATGGTGGCCGGGTCGATACGGTCTGGCCATTGCCCCATCAAGCCCAACAGGCAGGCACGGTCGGTGGCATGACCAACGCCGGTCGCCGACAGCGAGCCATACAGGCGCACTTCAACGCGCGTCACCCGCCCCAGCAAGCCCTGCTCGCGCAGGGCCTGGGCAAAGGTCGCAGCCGCGCGCATCGGGCCGACGGTGTGGGAGCTGGACGGGCCGATGCCGATTTTGAAAAGGTCGAAAACACTGATAGCCATACTAATGCCTGACCATGCGCTGATAGGTAGCCAGTGCACGGGTATCTGGAGAAATTGGGCGCTGCTGCGATTTTGCGCGATACTGACGCTGTGCGATTGAAATGACCAACGAAACTTCCTAAGCAAGGCTTTAGCAGGACTAAACGATGCGACGCCAACTCAACGGCCAGATGTTTGTTTGGCTGCACGTTTTTGCCTGCGCCGCCAGGCACCTGTCCTTTACCCGCTGTGCAGAGGAACTGCACATCACCCCCGGGGCGGTCAGCCAACAGATGCGCCAGCTGGAGGAGCGCCTGGGTTACCGGCTGTTTCTGCGCCGGGCACGGGGCGTGGAACTGAGCGCCGAAGGCCAGCGACTGGCGCAGACCGTGACCGACGCCTACGGCAGCATCGAGGCAGAGCTGCTACGCCTGGATGCCGGCGAGATTCGTGGCACTTTGCGGGTGCGCTCCATCCCCTCGTTCCTGGCCAAGTGGCTGACGCCGCGCTTGCCGCGTTTCCAGCAGCGCTACCCGGACATCGAACTGCGCCTGGTGGCCGAAGACAGTGCCCAGGCCTTGACCCCGGGCGACTTCGACCTGGCCATCGACCTCAACGATGGCAGCTACCCGGGCATGCTCTCCACGCCGCTGCTGGACGAGCAGATCTTTCCCGTATGCGCGCCCTCACTGCTGCGTGGGCGCCCCCCGCTGCACGGGCCGGCCGACCTGGTGCACTACCCGCTGCTGCACGACATCACCGCCTGGCGTGGCAGTTCGGAATATGCCGAATGGGAGTTCTACCTGGACGGGATCGGCGCCACGGGGTTGGACGTACGCCGCGGGCACACCTTCAACCGCAACCACCTGACCATCGAAGCGGCGATTGCCGGTATCGGTGTCGCCATTGCCCGGCGCACGCTACTCAACGATGAACTGGAACGCGGCGCGCTGATCGTGCCGTTTGGCGTACCGATCGCCAACCACAAACGCTACGTGGTGCATTACCCGCCCGGCGGGTTGACCCAGCCGGGCGCGCGGGCGGTACATGACTGGCTGGTGGAAGAAGCACGGGGGTTTCGCGAATTGCACCCGTTGAATACCGCATGAGCCCTGTTCTGCAACCTGCCGTATGACAATCAATAGGCCTGTTTACCGGTGAACGCATTCAACGTGCGTACCAGAATCACGAAATCCAGCCACAACGACCAGTTGTTGATGTACTCGATGTCGGAGTCCACCCGCTGGATCATCTGTTCGATGTCCTTGGTCTCGCCACGGAACCCGCGCACCTGGGCCAGGCCGGTCATGCCCGGCTTGATGTTGTGGCGAGCGAAGTAATCCACGATGTCCTGGGAATACAAAGTGTCGTGCTGCAAGGCATGCGGCCGTGGCCCGACCAGCGACATTTCGCCGGTCAGCACATTGAACAGCTGCGGCAGTTCATCGAGGCTGGTACGGCGGATGAAGGCCCCAACCCGAGTCAACCGCGGGTCGTTTTTCTGGGCTTGCTGCACCACACCGCCTTCGGGCTGGTGCACATGCATGCTTCTGAATTTCCAGATACGAAACGCCTCACCCGTCCAGCCGGTACGTTCCTGGCGGAAAAACACCGGGCCGCGGCTGTCGAGCTTGATGGCCAGGGCAACGGCCAGCAATACCGGCGACGCACACAGCAGGATCAGCGCGGCCAGTACCCGGTCCTCGAGGTTTTTCAGGAACAGGCTCATGCCTGTGAGCGGGGTTTCCGACAAGGTCAGCACCGGAATGCCGGCAATTTCCCGCACGCTGTGGTTGATCAGGCGCAACGAGAAGATATCCGGTACCCAGTTCACCGCGATGCACTTATCGAGCAGCTTGAAGTACACGTCGTTGATCACTTCCGAGCCGCCCAGCGGGGTCACCAGGTAGACCGTGCGGATGCCGTGGCGGGCGACCAGATCGTCAAGCTCGGCAATATGCCCGAGCACCGGCAGGCGCTGCTTGCCCTCGGCGCCCTCGCCTGCTTGCGGTTCAACCTTGTCGACCAGTACACACCCCAGCACCCGCTCGCCAAACCACGGGTTGCTGCTGATTTTCTGGTAAAGGAAGTTGGCCAGGTCACCATTGCCAATGATCAGGGCATTGTCCAGGCGTGCATGTGCGGTGAAACGCTTCTGCAGCTCACGCACGGCGAAGTGCAGGAACAACTGGGCGAAGTAACCGATGACGAACAGCTGGCCAACCAGCAGCCGGGAGTAGGTTTCGCTCTGTTTGGTCAGGAATGCCATGACCACCAGAAAGCAGAACGTGGCCGACCAGGCCTTGAACAGGCGAAAGGCCTTGATCGAAAGCCCGACGTTGGTACGGTAGATCGCGTAATGATCATAGATGACCGCCAGTGCGCCGATCAGCAACAGCAGCATGATCACGTAATCGGAGGTGATGTAGCCGAACTGGTCATAGATCAGGTACCAGGCGATACCCGTCACGGCAATGCCGTCGAGGCCGGCCTGGATGGCGTTGCTGACACTGCTTCGGCGCTGGAGTAAGGAACGACTGCTTCTGGGTTCGAAAACCATTTCAGACCTCATCAATTGGAGCGTGGCAAGTGCCTTACAGCCAACAACCAGTCTTGAATCACAGCCCTGCAGCGCCGCACGCGGCGAAGCGCGCAGCGTCCAAACCATTGATATCACTGTAGCAGCCAGCTGCCACAGGCGGGCCCGGAATACGTGCTGCCACAGCTTTTGGCCGATTCACAGCGTGCGCCTGGCCGCAGCGCTCGCCCGCCGATACAGCAACGTGCGCAGCAGAAACAGCGGGTTGCCCACCACGTAGCGCATGAACAGGCGCCTGGGCTCACGGCACAGCCGATACAACCACTCGCCGCCAACCGCCCGCAGCCAGCCGGGGGCGCGGCTGACCTTGCCGCCCAGAAAGTCCAGGATCGCCCCACCACACACGATCAGGCAGGGGCCGCTGATGCCGGCCAACTGTGCGGCGACCGCTTCCTGCTTGGGCATGCCCATGCCCAGCACGATCAGTTCGGGTTGATGCTCGCGCGCCAATTGCAAGTAGGTATCGACAGTGGCAAAGCCGTCGTGAACCGACACCGGCGCCACGCCGAAGGTGTCGGCGCAGTGCTGCACCGCCTGGCGCAGATAGGGTTGCCGCGTGCCCCAGAAGGCCACCTTGCGCCCCCGGTAGGCCGCCAGCAGCCTGGGAATGAAATCGGTACCGTTCATGTTCAGGCCAGGCTCCAGGCCCAGGCGGCGGTAAAGGATCGCCATGCCGGAGCCATCGCGCAGCAACACATCGGCTGCCCACAGTGCCTGGCAATAACCCCCGTCGCGCACCACCAGGTTCATTGCGTGGGCATTGACGAACCCCAGCACCGTCGCTTCGTTCGGGGTTGTAAGGTGCTCGAGCAGGCGCTGCACGGCGTTTTCGTCGGCGACCACATACAGCTGCCCGACCAGGCGCCCCCAGCGTTGCTGCCATTGCCGCTGGCTCATCAGTCGTCATCCCGTTTCGAGCGCACCCATTCGACCTGGCGCTTGATCAGAAAGCCCAGGTAGAGGGGGATTTTCCTGGCTGCGTAGAACGGTGCGTACAGCAACACCGAGAACGGTATCAGCTCCCGACAGAAGCGCGCCCAGGCCACCACCACTGCCACGCCGAGCAACCCCAGCCCCAGCAGGGCGAACCCTGCAGGTGCCGCCAGCCCGGTTACCAGGTAAACCAGCCAGGTCAGCAGGTTGAACCCCAGCAGCGCCAACACCAGCAACGCCAAGGGTGATACCACCAGGTCCAGGGTCATCGCCGCGAGGGCACCATTGCGCTGGGTGATGGCAGCCAGCGCCCGCTTGGGCCCATCGGTCAGCATCAACCCCAGGTGGCCGTGCTCCCAGCGCGTACGCTGGCTGTTGAGCCCTTGCGGGCTGAGCGGGAACTGGCTGGTCACCAAGGCTTCGGGGCAGAACAGCGGTGGCTTGCCTTGCTGGCAAAGATCCAGCCCGAGCTTCACATCCTCGACCAGATGGCCGTTGGCCAGGTTGACCTGGCGCAGGTCGTGCCAGCCGAAGGCCATGCCGGCGCCCATCAACTGGCAAGGCAAGCCCAACCGCGCCCAGCCACGCGGGCGAACCAGGTTCTTCACCCGCCAGGCAAATTCGGCGACCTGCACTTTCAGCCCGGCCCCTACGGGTGCCCGCATCAGGTACAGCGCCTGCACCGGGCGCGCCGTTTCACGGCAACGCCGAGCCAGGATATCGATGGCGCCCTCGCCGACCTGGCAATCGGCATCCACCACGATCACTACCTCAGGGGGCTGGCGCGCCAGATGGCGCACGCCGAAGTCCAGGGCATAGCCTTTGCCGCGCAGCTGGGCGTCATACCGCTCCACCACTTCGGCCCCCGCTTCGCGGGCCAGCTGCGCCGTGGTGTCGGAACAGTTGTCGGCCACTACCAGCAAGCGGTCACCCTCGAGCAGTTGCGGCACGATGCTCGCCAGGCTGGCCTGGATGATCGAGGCCTCGTTGTGCGCCGGCACCAGCACCGCAAGCGTTGGCCGCGCCGTGGTGCACGGTGGCGGCCTGCGTGCGGGCAGGCAAGCCAGCAATACCTGCAGCGAAAACACCAACACCGGCACCAGGACGATGACCGTCAGCAGGCCCAGCAACCACGCTAATACACTTATCATGCGAATGCCTTGAAGTAGCCGGCCAGCCTGGCCGCCTCGGTGTCGATGTCGTGCCGTTGCAGTACCCGTTCGTAGGCCGCCTGGCCCATGCGCTGCAACACCTCGGCAGGTTGCGCCAGGCACTCGGCCATGGCCGCTGCCAGCTCGTCCACCGCGCCTGCGGGGAACAGCCAGCCGTTCTCGCCGGGCCTGACCAGTTCCGGGATCCCGGCAACAAACGTGGTCAGCACCGGGCGGCGCAAGGCCATGGCCTCCATGATCACCACCGGCAGGCCCTCGGCAAAGCTGGGCAATACCAGAGCGCGGGCAGCGAGGATCTCGTCGCGCACCTGTGCACTGCTGATCCAGCCAGTAATGCGTACGTGCTGCTGCAGGCCGTGGCGGGCAATCAAGGCCTCGATCTGCTCGCGCATTTCACCGTCACCGGCCAGCACCAGCTCAAAAGCCTGCGACTGGGCCGCCAGCCGGCGCGCGGCCTCCAGCAGCAACAACTGGCCTTTCTGCTCACACAGGCGCCCAACGCACACCAGGCGTGGCGCCGCGGGCGCCTCTACCGCAGGCACCGCATGGAACGCGCGCTCCAGCCCACAATGCACCACCTTGACCTTGGCCCAGTGCTCGTGGGCCACCCAGCGCAGCAGCTGGCTGCGCCCATACGAGCTGACCGCCGCGACAAAAGCGGCGCGCCGGACCTTTTCCCCTAGGTGCAGGAACTGCGGCTTGTCGAACTCTTCGGGGCCGTGCACGGTGAAACTGTAGGCGGGCCCGCCCAGCATGTTGGCCAGCATGACCACTTCGGTAGAGTTGGTGCCAAAGTGCGCGTGCACATGCTGCGCCTGCCCTGCCTGCAGCCACTGCAGCACCTGGCAGGCTTCGGCCAGATACACCAGGTGATAGGGCCAGGCGCGGTCCGCCCGGCGGCCAAGCCGCAGTGCCAGCCACAGCGCCCGGCCAAAGCGCCGCGGCTGCGCGCGCAATACCTGCCACATGGGCCGCAACAGCTGTTTCAGCCCGCCTTGCAGCACGTAGCGGGTCTTGCCCCGCTCGGCCACGTCCTCGGCATCCTGCACCTCGGCGTCCCAACCACGCAGTGCCAGGCGCTGCACCTCTACCCCTTGGCGCTCCAGCGCCAGGATCTCGCGGCGGATAAAACTGTGGCTGACCTTCGGGTACTGATTGATGAAATAAGCAATGCGCATATGAACCCAGATCCAAACCCGCTTGATGACCAACCGCCCCAGGCAACCTTTACTTCAGGCTGTCGACTACCGGCGGCCTGCCTACTGCCGATGCACTCATAGCAAATGCATCCCCCTGTGTTCCTTGTAGTCCAAGGTTGGCACCATTGCTTGGCAAAGCTGCTTGCAAGCGGGTGAATACATCGTCGAGCAATGCCTGGCGACGGCGATACATCGCCCGTTTCTTTGCCGGAATGTCGGCCTCGGCACGCTGCGCCGGCGCCAATGGCAGGCTGTAGAAATCGGCATGCTCCGAAGCGCTGGCACCATGCTCCTGCCAGATAGCATCGTAGTTGGCCGCCAGCTCCTGGCCCTTGTCACGGCCAAAATAAGCGTGGCGGTGATGCCGGCTGGCATCGTTCACGGCGTACAACCGCGCGACCCCCAACGTTCTGGCCAAGCACTTCAACGCCTCCAGCAGCAAGCTGCGCGGGCGCAACCCCTCGAAGTCTTTGGTCAGGTCGCGGTAGATGGCCAGCGAGGTGTCGCTGTCGATGCCTTTATGGATGCCCTGCACTGCGCCGATGTACAAACCGATGCCGGCCGGCCCCTGGCACAGGGTGAACGCCAGGGATGCCACACGCAGGTCACCCTGGAACAGGTTGAGCACCAGCTCGCCTTCGCGCTTGAACCAGATCGGCCGGTCGAGCACCAGACAGCAGCCCGGCGAATAGCTACCCAGGTCACACAGGGCAAGGCTGTCGTCCCGGCCCAACAGCAACAGCCCAGGAAAATGCCGGGCCACCAGCTCGAAGTGCGAGGCCACTGCATCGAGGCGCTGCGGCGCCTGCCAGTGCTGGCTGATATAGGGCCATTGCACGACACCGATGCAGTCAACGCCCAGCCGCTGCAACCCCGGCTGGCCCAGCGCCGCGGTCAGGCGCTGCATGAAGGTGTTCAGCTGCGGCCAATGCCTGGCCATCTGCAGGCTCAACTTGTACTTGTTGTGCAATGCCCGCAACGAGTAACCGGGTTGCAGGGTAAACACGCTTTTCACGAGGGTGCCGAGCATCATGGGCCTCTCTCACTTGTACTCGATCAAAGCCGCTTTGCCAGCCGCCAGGCGGTGGCGCAGAAACTTCAGCTGGCCGAGCATTTCGGGGAACTTGCCCAATACCAGAAACACGGCCTGCAGCCAGTTTTCGCGCGGCGACCTGTTGCCCCGCTGCGCCAGGCGCATGGCCTGCAACGGGTAGATCAACAACAACCCCAAGCCCCAGCCGCCCACCAGCAGGCAGGCCAGCACGATCGACACGGGAATGCCCAGGCCCCACACCCAGGCCCGGCGCGACTCGCGCAACCAGTGCCGCTCGGGAGTCTGCCCGTGCAGATAGGCGCCCTCGGCGTAGGCATGCCCGGCACGCAGGCTGCGCCGCCACCATTGGCTGAACCGGGTCATGTCGGCGTCGTGCAAGGTCATCTCGGCATCCAGGCGCCAGATTTTCCAGCCCTTGGCGCGCAAGCGCACGCACAGCTCCGGTTCTTCCCCAGCGATCAGGTCAGGCCGAAAACCGCTCACGGCGACGAAAGCGTCTACCCGCATCAACGCGTCACCGCCGCAGGCCTTGGCCTCGCCGATC
This sequence comes from Pseudomonas sp. p99-361, assembly GCF_003935475.1. Taxonomy (NCBI): domain Bacteria; kingdom Pseudomonadati; phylum Pseudomonadota; class Gammaproteobacteria; order Pseudomonadales; family Pseudomonadaceae; genus Pseudomonas; species Pseudomonas sp. p99-361. The sequence continues at coordinate 26,428 of NZ_RHQO01000033.1, forward strand.
GGGGTATCCCATTCCAGGTCGCACAACAGGTTGTACACCGAGCGCTGCGCGAAGCGTTCGCGGCGCCGGCCACACACCACCGCCACCGCGGGGTGTGTGGCCAGAAACGCCTGGGCGGTGGCCAGCCAGCGGGCATCCACTTCGCAGTCGCCATCGACGAACTGCACCCAGTGCATGGCGGGCAGCAACCGCTGCAACACGGCAAAGCCTTCGTTACGCGCCCTTGCCGCGGTGAACGGGGTGCCCATGTCCAGCGCCAGCACCTCGACGCCCAAGGCAGCGGCCAGTTGTTGCGAACCGTCGCTGGAGCCCGAGTCTACATACACGACCTTGTCGGCCCCATGGGCCAGAGAGCGCAGGCAGCGCTCCAAGCGCTGGCCCTCGTTGCGGCCAATGACCACCACGCCGGTCTGCATCGCCAAGGGCCTCACTCGACCGCCGCCGGGGCCACCAGGTGCCGGGCCTTGATGACTGCCGGTACACCGACGGCCAGGGAGTTGTCCGGCACATCCACCAGCACCACGGCATTGGCACCAATGATCACGTTGTTGCCGATGCGAATGCTGCCCAGTATTTTGGCACCCGTACCGATGTCGACGTTGTTGCCGAACACCGGGGCGATGGGCTCGTCGACATTTTTCAGGCCCACTACCACGCCATTGCGGATGCGACAGTCGTCGCCGAACCGGGCGTAGCCGCTGACCACGATGCCACCGAAATGGTCGATGACGAAATTGCGGCCGATCACCGCCTCGCAAGGCAATTCCACCCCGGTGATGATCTGCACGAACTTGAACAACACCTTGTACACCAGTGAGCACAGCTTGCGCAGCAGCGCCGGGCGCACGCCGTAGCGCCAGCGGCCGAAGCGGTACACCAGCAATACCCAGAATCCCTGGGCGCCCCAGTCGCCACCATGGGCCCGCAGGTCGGCGCGAATATTCTCGAACATGACGGTAGCTACCTTGTCGGTTGGCTGGCGTAACGGGTCTGCAACAGCAGTGACCAGGTCGCCCGGCAATGACGCCAGCAGGCCTGTATCGCGCCCCGGCCGCGTCGTTTCAACAGCGCTTTGAGTGCCAGCACCAGGTCGCCCACGGTCACCAGCAGCATATGCAACGCCAGCCCGGCCAAGCCATGGTGCTTGCGGAAATACAGCAGCTCGCTCTCGATCTGGTAGGCGGAAATCTGCCGGCTGGCAGCTTCCAGCTCGGTGACTGACTTGGAGCTTTCACCCCCTATGTGGACCACCGTGGTATGTGGGTAGAACACCACTTTCCAGCCGGCCTGCTTGACCCGCTTGCAGTGGTCGACTTCCTCGTAATAAAGAAAGTAGCGCGGATCGAACAGGCCTACCTGGTCCAGCACTTCGCGGCGTACCAGGTAGAAGCAACCGGGCAACCAGTCGCATTCGCGGACCGAAGCGTGGTCCCAGTCCATGTCGTCGACCATTTTCAGCCCAGGGAACAGGCGCCCCAGGCCAGTACGCCCGACGAAGACGTTCAGCGGCGTGGGAAAATAGCGGCAGCTGGGTTGCAGGTCCCCCTCTCGGCCCTCGAGGCGTACCCCCAGCACGCCGCAGTCCGGGTGGGCATCCATGTAGTCGAGGGTTTTTTGCAGGGAATCGGCGGCCACGAACGCATCGGTGTTGAGCAACAATGCATACTTGCCTTGCAGGTGGGCCAGCAATTGGTTGTTGGCGCGGCCAAAACCCACGTTGTGCTTATTGCTTAGCAACACTGCTTCCGGGCAAACCTCGGCCATGCGCTGCAGCGAGTCGTCGACGGAGGCATTGTCCACCACCAGGTAACTGGCCAGGTGTTCGCTGCCTGCGCAGCGCAAGGCATCGAACATTGGCTGCAGCAACCCGGCGGTGTTGAAATTGACCACCATCACGTCGACCGGTTTGCTAGCCATTATTGCCATCCCCGAAGAAGTACTGGCGCCTCTGCGCCATCAGTTGCGGCTCAACCGTGGGGTCGTAGGCGCCGTCGCGCTGTTTGATCAGGTCGATCCACGGGTAGGCTTCGCAGCGTGCCTCGACCCGTTTGACCAGCGCCTCGGTGGTGCAGATGAACACGGCCGGGTTGCCGCCGTAGACGGTGCCCGGTGGCACGTCCTTGGTGACCACCGCCCCTGCCGCGACGATGGACTCGGGGCCGATGGTCACCCGCGGCATGATGATCGCACCGTGGCCGATGAAGCAGTTGTCTTTGATGTCGATGAAACCGACCGAATCAAGGTGTTTGCCAAACCGGTGTTCGATCAGCAAGACCACCCCGTCGTGGCCGATCAACGTGCAGTCGGACAACCCCACGCTGTTGCCGATACGCACCAGTGACGGGTCGAGGAACTTGCAGCCGGCATTGACGAAGAAATTGTCGCCTACCGAGTGAAAGTTGCCCCATCGTTTGAGGTAGGCGCCCCACTCCAGCCCCGACGGCCTGCAGAACCGGCGGTAGAACGTGCCTCCGCGCCCGGTTGCATGTGCGTAATGTGCCACTGCCTTGCGTATCCATCCCATCATCCTTCCTGGCCTCGCGATCAATACGGCTCGAATGCCCTGAGGCGATGCGGTCTCGTTCTTCTAGATGCTGACCACTACGCACTCAACCTGTGTACAACATGGTTCACGCGGCGGCGCCGCTTTCCGTCCTCATCTTCGCGTCAAGGTGGTCGGCCAGCCGCACGGCGAACTGCAACAGCGGCATGGTCGGGTTGGAGGCGCCGCCCTTGGCAAAAATACTGCTGCCGGCGACATACAGGTTTTGCGTGCCGAACACCCGGCAGTTGCCGTCCACGACGCCCGTTTGCGCTGACGCGGCCATGCGCGTGGTACCCATGTGGTGGGCATGGGGCGCCATTTTCAGCGGTATCGAGGTGTCATAGACAAACTCGTTGAGTTTGACGAAGCCCAGGCCCGTGTCAGCGAACTGCTTGGCCAGTTCGGTACCGATGCACTTGACGGTGTGGCGGTCATCGGCACTGAGCACCCAGTTCACGCTGACCTTCGGCACCCCCAGCGCGTCGTGCTCGTCGAGCAGCGAAATGCGGCTGTGCAGGTTGGGGAACTGCTCGATCATGGTACTGATCACGCCGTCACCGGGGCAGCTGAACTTGGCCACGAACTCGATCTTGCTGGAAATCCCCATGTCGCAGGCCAGGTTCTCGAGAAAATGCTTGACCTCGGCAGTGCGGCCATAGGTTTGCACATCGGCCAACAAGGCTGTGGTGACGTTGCCTTTGCCGGCCTGGTATTCGGCGAGGAAGGCATCGGTGGTGTAGTACTGGCGCGGCTCCGGGTCTTGCCCGGACTTGAGGATGAAGGTGCCCATCTCGATGTTCAGGTGCTCCATGAAGCACGCGCCAACCAGGCCTTCCTTGTTGACCACCCCCGCAGCCACCAGGGACTGGCTGTTCAGCAACTGTCGGGCATTCTCGATGGCCCCCGTGGCCAGGATGAAGTTGCGGGCCACCAAACGCTGGCGATTGCGCTGGTAGTCCGACAGCACCACCGCCGCCAGGTGGCCGGATGCCTGGTCGAATTCCAGGTCCACGCAGTTGCAATTGATGAACAGGTCCAGGCCCTTGGTCTGCTCCAGCGCCGTGGCGTATTTCTGGGCAAAGCGGGTCGGGGTGCTGAGCAGGAAACGGTCAGCTTCGAAGTCGCCACCCTCGAGCGCGGTGTTCAGTGCACGAAAATCCGCCCCGGCGGGCAGGTCGACGATATCCATGGCCACCGGCAGGTAGGGCTCGATCTCCGCATAGGCAATCGGCCAACCCGGCAACTCACCCGGTGGGGCCACGGCGAAATCGGAAGCCGTGAAGGGCCGACACCGGCCGGCCCAATGGTTGGACGTGCCGCCCAGGTAACGCAGGCGGGTTTCCTCGGCATACAGCTCCAGGCCGGTCGAGGGGCAAGCGTACAGGGCTTGCGAATGCGGGGCGTACTCACGCCCCCCACCTTCGGCCAGCAACACGTTCCAGCCGGCTGCCGCCAGGCGCAGGCCAAGGGTGATCCCCGCAGGGCCAGCCCCGATGATGCAGAAATCGTAGTTATCGCGCAGCGTCTTCTGCTGCTCATAGTCCTGGATCATGCTGGCTGGTTCCGAAAATAGCCGGACGGCAGTACCCAGCCGTTGATCACCACGAACCCTGGCTTTTCAACCGGTTTGCCAGCAAACACCGCCGTGGCGCCGAACGCCGCGCTGCCCACGCCCAGCAGCACGCAACTCTGGAGAAAGCCTCTACGACCCAACTGCGCAGTACAAAAAGTGAGCTTCCCCATGATCCTGTGACCTGTCCCCATGAAAGTTACACCCAGCACGCAGCCCTACAGCCAGTTGAAGAAGGCCGTGAGCAACGCCCCGCACAGCGCCCCCACCAGCAGCATCGGTAGCACCACCAGCTCACGTTTGAGGCTGAAGATGCCCAGCTTGCGATTGACATGAACAACCAGTACCAGCGTCGGCACCGTGTGCAGGGCCACCCCCCAGATCGCCCATTGCACACCTCCCAGCGCCAGCAACAGCGGCAGGAGCCCCCACAGCGAAACCAGGCGGATGATGTTGTCCATGGCCTGGTATTTGGTGAGGCCCAACGCAATCCATACCTGATGAGCCAAGGTATAGCGCAATACGATGAAGGACAGCGAAAGAATCGCCAGCATTTGGCCAGCTTCCTGGTAGCGGTCATCGTACATCCAGCCAATCAGCAGTGGGCTGGCTGTGAGGAAGCCCCCGCAAATGAACAGCACCAGCAGGTCGACCAGCAAACGGAAGCGGTAATACAGGGTCTTCAGCCGCGCTTTGTCGTCGGCCCTGGCCGCCTCGCTGAACGCTGGCAGCGCCACGGCGCCGACGATCTTCATCAGCGCCGTCTGAACCGCGCCAAGGATGAGCACGGCAATGGAGTACACCCCCAATTGCGCCGCCGACATGCTGGCGCCAAACCAGATACGGTCACCGTACATGGCCAGTACGCCGACCATCGACGACAACAGGATCCAGCGGCCGAACACGATCAGTTCGGTGAGTGCCGTACGGTCCCAGCGCAAGTGGTTGCGCGGGCCCTCCAGCGCGGTGTGGCCCAGCACAGTCCAGGCCACCGCCGAGACCAGGCCCGCGATGACCAGGGCCCAGATCGAGTGGGTCAGCACGCCCAGTACCAGCATCACCACCAGCCCGGCCAGTTGCGAGGCCAGGTCGACCAGCACCACGCGCTTCTGCTGGAAGGTACGCACCGCAACATCGATCTTGGTGGATTGGAAGCCCCATATCAGCGCCGACAGGCCGGTAACCGCCAGCACCATCGGCAGCACAGGGGCGGCATAGGTGGAGTCTGCCGGCCACAACTGCTGGTACTGCGCCACCCAGGCCGCCAGGGCCAGCAGCAGCGTCAGGGCGAACAGCACGAAGCCGCGGATGATCTGCACGGTCCACGCCGTATTGAGAAAGTCCGGGTCGTCGCCACGGTGGCTCTGGATGATGTTCTGGCGCAGGCCAACATCGGACAGCAGATGCAGAAGGACCGAAACGGTGGTGGCGATGACCATGACGCCGAACATTTCCGGCAGCAACAGCCGCGCCATGATGAGGTTGCCGCCAAGGCGCATGACCTGTGAAGCCACCTGCGAGACCAGGTTCCACGACCCGGCCCGCATGGCCCGCTTGCGCAGGCTCGCGGAGGCTGACACATCAATCGACGGCATGAATTCATTCTCTGACTGATTGGCTAAAAGTCACTATAGTTTCAATTAGCCACGATGCTAGTGCCCTGGCACGGAACTCAGCGCCTCACCGCCTGGCGGCGTCTTGGGAGCCCGGCCGGCGTTGCCACTCGCCCGAAGACAGTGTAGTTCCGCGACAGGGCAGCCGCCGTTTGCCCACCGAAGGAAAGGTGCACATAGCCGATGCCTGAACATTTTCGTGCGTTGATCGTCATTCTGTTTCTGGCGAGCGTGGTCTTCCTGTTGGCGCGGCGGCCGGCCACCGACCTGATTCCGCTCAGCGATTACAAGCGCCGGCGCAATTTGTGGTTCCTGCTTACCGTGCTGGCGTTCGTCTCGCACAGCTTCTGGCTGTACCTGGGTGCGGGTGCGGCCATCCTGTTGCTGGCACGGCGCCGCGAGCACAACCCCATGGCGCTGTTCTACATGCTGTTGTTCCTGATCCCGCCGGCCTCGGTGCAAGTGCCAGGCTTCGGCGTTGTCAATTACCTGGTCGACCTGAACCACATTCGCCTGCTGACGCTGTGCGTGCTGCTGCCGGCTGCGCTGGAGCTGCGCCGGCACCCCGACAGCGTGCGCTTTGGGCGCACCTGGGCCGACCGGCTGCTGGCCGCCGGGCTGGTGCTGATGAGCGTGCTGTACCTGCGCGAGACCACCCTGACCGATACCTTGCGCCAGGCCCTGTACCTGTATGTCGACGTATTCCTGCCGTACTACGTGGCCAGCCGTGGCCTGCGCCAGCTCAGCGACTTCAAGGACGCGATGCTGGCGTTCGTGCTCACCTCCTTCGTCATGGCCCTGATCGCGGTTGCCGAATACGTGCGCCACTGGTTGCTGTACAGCGCCTTGGTCGATGCCATGGGCGTGCCTTGGAGCATGTCGGGCTACCTGAGCCGTGGCGGCGCCCTGCGCGCCAGTGTCACCACCGGTCAGGCGATTGCACTGGGCTATGTAATGAGCGTGGCGATTGGCCTGTTCCTGTTCGTGCAGGGTTACGTGCAGCGGCCCTTGCACAGGGCCATGGGCGCCCTGCTGCTGGCGGCCGGCCTGTTCGCGCCGTTGTCCCGTGGGCCGTGGATTGGCGCAGTGGTCATCGTGGTGGTGTTCATCGCGCTGGGCAAAGGTGCGGTCAGGCGCCTGGCGCTGCTGGGGGCGGCCGGCATGCTGGCGCTGCCGTTGCTGACGGTGGTACCGGGCGGTGACAAGGTGCTGGACCTGCTGCCCTACATCGGCAATATCGAAAAGGAAAACATCACCTACCGCGAGCGGCTGATGGACAACTCGTGGATCGTCATCCAGCGCAATCCGCTGTTCGGCTCGTTCGACTTCCGCAACACCCCGGAAATGCAGGCGATGATCCAGGGTGAAGGCATCATCGACATCGTCAACACCTACATCAACCTGGCACTGCGCGTGGGGCTGGTCGGGCTTGGCCTGTTCGTGGCGTTCTTTGCCGTGGTGCTGCACGGTATCCGCAAGGCGATGCGCAGCTTCCCGGACAAGGACGACGAACGACGACAGCTCGGCCGCGTGTTGCTGGCAACGCTGATCGGCATCCTGGTGATCATCTTCACCGTCAGCAGCATCACCTTCATCCCCGTGGTGTACTGGTCGATCGCCGGTCTGGGCGTGGCCTACACCCAGATGGTGCGGCGGCTGCATGCCAGCCCCGCGGTGGCACTGGCCGAACCCGACCTCCAACCCAGGTAATGTTCATGAATGCGCTCGCCCTGCGTGGTTTCATCCGCCTTTCGGCCTTCGCCAGCCTGGCCTTGCTGCCATTGCCGGGCTGGGCGTCTGCCTGGCAGGTCAGTGTCGACGAGCACACCGGCCTGCCCACCGTGAGCCGTGGTGGCGGCCCGGTGATGAAAGCCAAGTTCGATTTCTGGGCCGCCAACTGGAGCTGGACCGGCTTCTACACCGACCTCAAGGTCAATGGGCCGTACCACTACACCCTGCTGGGCAAGAACAAGGAACTGGACTTCGACCTGGCCGCGGATATCCGCAAGGAGCAGGCGCAAACGCTGAGCTGGACCTTCGACCTCGATGCACACAGCCGCAAGGCCGGGGTGATGGGGGGCGGCATGGTGTTCCAGTTCGACCCTGCGCAGGTCACCGGGGCCATGGGCGCCCCGCAATTGCTGCCAGGCAACCGCGGCTGGTGGTGGGGCAACGCCGAGCAGGGCCGGCGCATCGAAATGCGCTTCGAGCCGCCCTTGGCCAAAGTGTATTTCGAGCGTGGCAACCCGTCTGAGCTGCGCGCGTTTCTGTACCAGGACCCGATCACTGGCGGCAAGCAACAGCTCAAGGCCGTGCTCAACCTGACCGGGGACATCGAGCTCGCACCCACCGCCACCGAACGCTTCGGCCTGGCCGACCCGGCCAGCTGGCCAGACGACCAGTTGGACTGGCGCAGCGCGCCGGTAGACTTGTCGTTCCTCAATGCAGCAGAAAAACCCGCTGGCAAGCGTGGCTTCGTCAAGGCGGTCGGCGAGCAACTGGTGTTTGCCGACAACACCGCCGTGCGGTTCTGGGGCACCAACCTGTCGGCCTATGCGTTGTTCAAAAGCCCCGACGAGGAGATCCGCCAGCAGGCCAAACGCTTGTCGGCCCTGGGTTTCAACCTGGTCCGCCTGCATCATCACGATTCACCCTGGGTCAGCCCCAATGTGTTTGGCGACGGTACCTTGGTGCGCGACACCCAGCAGCTCAGCGCCGAATCGCTGCGCAAGCTGGACCTGTGGATCAAAGCACTCAAGGACGAGGGTATCTACATCTGGCTGGACATGCATGTGCAGCGGGCGCTCACTGCCAACGACAATATCGAAGACTTCGACGAACTGGCCAAAGGCGAAGCGCGCATCGACCTGAAGGGCTACGCATACGTCAACCGCAGTATCCAGCAGGCAATGAAGCGCTTCGCCGAACAGTACCTGACCCACGTCAACCCATACACGGGGCTGGCCTACAAAGACGACCCGGCCATTGCTGCCGTGCTGATCACCAACGAGAACGACCTGACTCAGCACTACGGCAATGCCCTGATGCCGAACAAGGATGTGCCGCGCCACAGCGAACGCTACATGGCTGCCGCCAAGGCCTTCGCCAAACAGTACGACCTGCCCGCCGACCTGACTTGGCGTGCCTGGGAGCATGGGCCATCGAAGCTGTTCCTCAACGACCTGGAGCAGCGCTTCAATGCCGACATGATCGCCCACCTGCGCAGCGTGGGCGTAAAAGTGCCGATCGCCACCACCAGCACCTGGGGCGGCAACGGCCTGAGTGCGCTGCCGGCACTGAGTGTTGGCGATGTGATCGACGCCCATAGCTATGGGGACATGGGTCAACTGGAGAAAAACCCGCTGACCAGCGACGGCATGATCGACTGGATCGGCGCCGCCCAGGTGGTCGGCAAGCCACTGACCGTCACCGAGTGGAACGCCGAGCCGTTCCCGCTGCCAGACCGTCACTCGCTGCCACTGTACGTGGCCGCTACCGCCAGCCACCAAGGCTGGGACGCCCTGCTGCAATATGCCTACAGCCAACAGGCGTTCAATCCGGGTTGGCGCACGGCAGACAACTGGCACGCCTACAACGACCCTGGCATGCTCGCCACCCTGCCCGCTGCCGCCCTGCTCTACCGCCGCGGCGATGTGAAGCCGGCCACTACCGACTATGTGTTCGCCCCGACGGCAGCCACCCTGTACAACCAGGAAATCACCCCGCGCAATTCACCACTGCTGCGTACTGCCATGGAAAAGGGCCGCTTGCAGATCGCCCTGCCGCAAACGCCGCAGCTGCCCTGGCTGAAACCTGCTGCCATCCCAAGCGGTGCGCACGTGCTGCAAGACCCCGGTGAATCGCTATTGCCGGCGGATGCCAGCGAATCGACCACCGACACGGGCGAGCTCAGGCGTAACTGGCAACAAGGCCTTTACACCATCGACACGCCGCTCACCCAGGCTGCCACCGGCTGGCTGGGGGGGCGTTCGATCAGCCTGGGCGCTGTGCAGGTGCAGGCGACTACGCCCTATGCCAGTGTCGTGGTGCAGAGCCTGGACGACAAACCGCTGGGGCAGTCGCGGGACCTGCTGGTGGCGCTGGGCACCCGGGCCATGCCCAAGCCCGATGACAAGACACCGTTCAATGTCGAGCCGCTGGAAGGCCGCCTGACCATCCAGGCGCCTGCCGGCCTGAAGCTGTACGCCCGCGATGCGCAGGCGCAGTTGAAGGCGCTGCCTGTGGCCTACGACAACGGGCACTACACCCTGACCTTCGACGGCAGCTACATGTCCAACTGGCTGTTCTTGAAATAGGGCACATGGCCATCTACGCTCGATTCACTGCGTCGCTAAAACAGCAGGTCACAGGGGGTGCGCATGAAATGCCTGGTTGTCGGTGGCGCCGGCTACATTGGCTCACACATGGTCAAGCACCTGCTGGGCGCCGGCCATGAGGTGGTGGTGGCGGACCTGGTTTCACCTGGCCCCGGGGTTCAATGGGCCAAGCTCGACATTGCCGACGAAGCCGCACTGGATGTGTTGTTCGGTGTTGTTCGTTTCGACGCGGTGTTTCACTTTGCCTCGTTCATTCAAGTGGGTGAATCGGTCAGCGCACCCGGCAAGTATTACCAGAACAATGTGGCTGCCACCCTCGCGCTGCTGCAGGCCATGGTCAACGCCGGCATCAAGTACCTGGTGTTTTCGTCGAGCGCTGCGGTGTATGGCAACCCGCTGTATGTGCCTATTGACGAAGCGCATGGCAAACAGCCGATTAACCCCTATGGCTTGAGCAAATGGATGGTCGAGCAGATTCTCGAGGACTTCGACCGCGCCTATGGTTTGAAGTCGGTTTGCCTGCGTTACTTCAACGCTGCCGGGGCCGACCCGGAGGGCCAGTTGGGTGAGCGGCATGAGCCGGAAACCCACCTGATCCCGTTGATCCTGCAGGCGGCATCGGGGCGGCGCGAGGCGGTCACGGTATTTGGCCGCGACTACGACACCCCGGACGGCACCTGTATTCGCGATTATGTGCATGTGTCGGACCTGGCCACGGCGCATGCGTTGGCGGTGGACTACCTGCTGGCGGGTGGGGAGCGTACTGCGTTCAACCTGGGCAATGGCCTGGGCTTTTCGGTGCAGCAGGTGATTGATACCGCGCGTGGGGTAACCGGGCGGCAGATCGACACACTGGACGCCGCCCGCCGCGCCGGCGACCCGCCGCGGTTGGTGGCCGATGCCAGCAGAGCGCTGCAAGTGCTGGGCTGGCGGCCGGAGTTCGCCGCGCTGGAGCAGATCGTCCGGCATGCGTGGCAGTGGGAGTTGCAGTACCCCTGGGCCATACGCCAGGGGCGGTAGCCGAGAACAGCACGGGCCGCATTTGCTCCACAGTCGTCGCTAGCCACAGCGACACCGCCCGTTGAGGATCAACTGTCTTTCTGAAAATTTGAAAAGCCTGCGCTATTCATTGTGGGGGCGGGTTCACCCGCGGTAACTTTGCGTCGCCTCAGTAATAGGTACGCGGCTGTTCGTCAGCCTTGTTCAACACCGTACCAATCAGGTTGACCCCTGCCAGATGGTGCAGGCAGTCCTCGATTTCTTTCTTGTTGTTCATGCCATTGGCCACCACCAGCAATACACAATCGAACTTGGGTATGACGGTGATCGCGTCGTCGGAGCTCAGCAACGGCGGCAGGTCGAAAATGCAGATGCGCGACTCGTAGCGGTTGCGCAACTCGCCAATCAGGTTACTCACCTTGGGCGACGACAACACCTCGGTCGACAACGGCACCGGCACCCGGGTCGGCAGCACCACGAAGCGCGGCAAGGTCGGGTTGACCAGGCAGTCCTGCAGTGGCGACTTGTCGTTCAGGAACTCATTCAGTGCATGCTCCATCGGCAGCCCCAATGTGCTCCCCACCTTAGGCCGGCGCAGGTCGAAGTCCACCAGCAAGGCGGTCTTGGTGGTGTGGTGGGCAATACTCATGGCCAGGTTGACCGCCAACACGGTTTTGCCTGCCTCCGGCGTGGGCGAGGTGATGGCCAGGGTGCGCCAGCCGTTCTCGTCCATCAGCCGCAACACCTGGGTGCGCAACAGGTCGATCGGCCCGTTCATGTTCGAGTTCTTGTTGAACGCCACAATGCGGTTGCGCTCCAGGTGGTCTGGATGCAGTGGCACCACCTTGGTGTTGACGTAGTCGAACTGCCCCGGCACCTCCGCCAGCGCCGTGCCAGGGGCCGGCGACAGCGGCTGAGGGGTACCCGGTGTGACCTGATGAATAGTGTTGCCAACAGCCGGCTTGGTCCTGTCCATCACTGCATTCCCTATACGAACCGCGACATGACTTTGTACAGCAGCACATCCAGTGGCATGTAGTACACGTGCACCAGCACTATCATGATAGCCGCCAGCGCCAAGGCCGCCACGATCAAGCGGTTACGCCAGCGTTTGCGCCTGGCCACATCGGCCCGCGTCTCGATATACGGCAGTGCCACCAACACCCGTTTGCCCAGCAGGTTCTCCAGAGCACCAACGCCCCGCACCCGCTGGTTGAGCATTTCCAGCAACATGACCAGCGCGCCGCCACCGGCCGGCGCCAGAACCAGCCCCAGCGCGGCGATCTTCTTGCGGTTAGGCTTGATCGGCTTCTCGGGCAACAGGGGCGGCTCCAGCAGCACAAAGCGCTCGGCTTTGTTTTCCTGCTCCAGGCTTTCGGTGATTTTCGCACTCATTTCCTTGGCGCGGATTTCTTCGTATTTCTTGCGTGCGTTGTCGTGGTCACGCATCAGGGTGACCAAGCCACGCTCGACCTGCGGCGCTTCCAGGATCTCGGCTTCATAGCCTTCCATTTTTCGGGTCAGCTCGCGCTTTTGCTCGGCCAGCGAAGCGATGCGTTCCTGGGTGGCGCTCATTTTGGCGCGTACCCGGGCAACATCCAGGCTGACCGAAGACGCAGTGCTGGTGCGACCACCACTGGCCTCCAGCGCCTGAATCTTGCGTTTGACCGCCACCACATCGGGGTGGGCTTCCTTGTAACGGGTCAACAGCCGGGCGTACTCTGCCTTCAGGCTTGGCAGGTCCTGGGCCTGGTCGGCAGCGGCAGGGCGCGCGCCATCGGCAGCCTTGGTCGCCAGGCCGGCATTGGCCGCCGACAGTTCGAGCTCCAGGTAACGCAACTCTTCCTGCGCCGCCTTGTAGTCCCGGTCGACCTCACGGAACTCCAGCTCCGAACGCGACAGCATGTTCATGCGCAGCGTCTGGTGCTCGGGCAGTGCATTGGCATGTGCCTGCTTGAAATCGGCCAGCTGGTTTTCCAGGCTGGCCAGCTCAGCGCCCAGCTTGTTGGCTTCCTGGGTAAGAAACTCGGTGGTTTCGTTGGCCCGCTCGGTACGCTGCTTGAGGTTTTCGTTGAGGAACAGCGATACCAGCTCATCGGCGACCTGCTTGGCCACTTGCGGCTGCTTGTGCTCGAACGACACATTGAAGGCCACGGTCGCCTCGCCCCTGCCGCGCACGAACGTGGTAAGGGTCTCGACCACGATGGCGTTGCGCATCTGGTCGATTTTGTCGCTTTCGCCAAGACGCTTGTCGGCGAACAGGTCGTACTTGTCGATGATGCGCAGCAGGTTCTCGCGGGTCATGACACGCTGGCGGATCACCTCGATGCGTTCATCGGCAAAACTGGTGGTGTTGGTTGATACCAGCTCGGGCGAAATCTGCTGTGACTCCACCAGGATAGTGCCGGTCGACTGGTAGATCGGCGGCACCATCAAGGCCACCGCCACGGTCGCGGCCAGAATGACTACGGCACTCACCCCTAGCACCAGGGCTCGGTCCTTGATTATGGCGATGTAATCTCTGAGGGATAGCTCGTAGTCAGACTTCATGGGGCCACCTGCCTGAAGTTCAGATGTCGGGGTACCTGTACGTCAACGTCAAACCCACGATGGTTGCGGTTGCATCCGGTACGTGGTCCTGCTGGCGTTCCTTGTACATCAGCGACAGGCGCAGGTCCCAATACGGCGAGAACTCTCGGCTGGCCCATACGCTGTACGTTTGCAGTGTGTTCGGTGACTGCCCTTTGCTGTCTTGCCAGGCAGCGTCTGCGCCCACCCGGGTCAGCTCGGTAACGGCATAGCTCCACACCCCGCGTACCTGGTCCAGCTCGGCGAAGCCGCCTTCGGCACTGGCCACCGTGCTGCGTTCGGCGGTGAAGCTGGCATCGGCCCGCACACCGGTATAGAGCAACGCCACCCCACCCTCCCCGCGTCGGCCGCCTTCATCGCCCGACACCTGGTTGACACCAATGTGGGCATCGGCACTCAGGCCATCGGCCAGTCGGTACTTGATGCCCACAGCCGGGGTGTAACTGTTGGAAGCGGTGGCGGTCAGGTCCTGCTCGGGCTCGTAGCGCCGCGCGCCGAAGCGGGTATACACATCGGCGCGCTCGCTCCAGGCATAGGTCCAGGTAAAAACGTTGGCCAGTTCGTTGTAACCCGTCAGCGTGCTGACGTCATACCGGGCGCGGCTGTAGGTGGTTTCGTTGCTCAAGGTACTGCGCTCGGTAACCGCCTGGCTCCAGTTGCCGGTCAGGGTGTAGAGCTTCTGCGTGCCATCGGTGGTGATCACCCCGGTATCCAGCACAGTGCCCGACAGCGTCGAGCTTTCGTTGTAGCGTGCCACCAGGCCAAAACGCCCGCGCTCGGTGGTGCGCTGCCAGCCCAGGCTGATGTCAGGGTCCTCGCGATTATCGACTACGTTGGTGTCGGACGAGCGCAACACATTCATGCCCAGCCCCAGTCTCAGTTCGTCACGGTCGAAGGTGCCGATCAGGGTGTAATCGGGCGCGATGATCGTGCGCGTGATGCCCTTCTCGCCCGACGTCAGCAACAACGGGTTGCTGTCGTACTCGACGGATGTCGGCACCACCACCGTAGACTGCCAATTTGCCGCCAGGGCCGATTCCGTAAACGGCAAGACCAAGATTGCCGTTGCAATGCTAGTTGTTCTGAGAAGTGGCATTAAATGTTCTTATTAAAGGCAAGATCAAGGAACGACCAGCGTGTCGCCAGCCTGAAGTTGGATGTTGGTGGACATATCGCGCCCAGACACCAGGTCCTTATATCGCACGGGCAAGATCTTTTGGGAAGCGCCTGCGCCACGAACTACCTTGATCTCGCTTTCGTCGGCAAACTTGTCCAGGCCACCCGACATGCTCAGCGCCTGCAACACGGCGGTCGGCCCGGCCATTTGCACTGGCCCCGGCTTGATCACTTTGCCCTGGACATAGACCAGGTTGCCGGCGATGCTCTTGACGACAACGCTGACATTCGGGTCGGGAAGGTATTTTTCAAGTTTGGCAGCCACTTGCTTTTCGACTGCGGTTACATCGAGCCCGGCAACATTGATGCGCCCGGCCAGTGGGAAAGTGATACTGCCATCGGGTAGTACGGTCGCTTCCTGGCGCAAGCTGTCTTCCTGCCAGACCGATACCATCACCACATCGCCAGGGCTGAGCAAATACGCAGAGCTGCCGGTATCGGCGCAACTGGCACTCGACCACACCGTCAACAAGCAGAACGCGGCAAACAATGAACGCATCATGAGGGTCCCTCCGGCCAAATGGCCCGACAAAGAGCACTGTATGAGAACAACGCACCAACTCTCGCTCCGCTTCGCGACCCACCACTGCCGCGACGGCCTCGACCTTCCTGGAGGCCCTTACCTTGACGCTGTGCAGCCTGGGCTGCGGTGCCTGAAACCATGGACCTTCATGGGCTACAGGGAATATAGCAACGGTTGGTGAATTAACAAGCCAGCGACGAAACCCCACCCCGCGACTTGCGGCAAAGGGTATTCAGATTTTCCGGCGGTTGGCCACCGCCACAAAACCGACAACAGCGAACGCAAAGAACCAGCCAGCCGTTGAAACAGGAATGATACTGTTCTGGCTGATATAGGAATCGGCTGCGCGCGCAGCGCCACTCAAGAGCACCAGCAAGAACATCGATTTGATTATCAGAGTCGTGCGCATACGCCCTTCCTTTAAACAGGAAAATCAATGAGTTATTGGCGAGGTAGTGCGGGGTTTGTGTCGCTGTTGAATTGAGCTTATGGGCACAGTGACACTACGTCAATGATCCGACACCATAATAAAATTCAATGGGCGGCAGGCAGATTCGTCAAAAAAACGACAGACAGGAAGTGCTGCATCCAGCCAGCTGCTGGATGCCAGCGTTTCACGGATGAGAAAGTGAAAGGTTCAGGCAGGCCTGCAACAGCGCCCTGCCCGGCTCATTCCTCGGCATGGTGAACGACCACCAGCAATTGCGCCGGCTGCGCGCCTACCGAGCGCAGGCGATGCGGGGTTTGCGCGTTGAAATGCAAGGCATCGCCCTGCTCCAGCAGCACCCGCTCGTTCATGAAGTCCACCTCCACCTGGCCCGCGTGCACGAACAGGAACTCTTCGCCCTGGTGCTCCTTGAAGGTCGGGTCGCTAAACTCCGAAGGCGGCTGGATCAGGAACGGTACCAGGCTGCGCTGCCCCACCTGGCTGGTCAACGCCGCATAGCCGGGGCCCTGGCCGTCACCCACCAGCGCCTGGCGCTCGCCGTGGCGCACCAGGCTATAGCGGCTCTGGCCGGCCTGCTCTTCGGCAAACAGTTCCTCGACATTCACGTTCAATGCGCGCGCCAGCTTCAGGGCGGCAGCAATCGACGGCGTGTTGAGGCCACGTTCGACCTTGGACAGGTAGCTTTTGGTCATGCTGGTCTTTTCGGCCAGCATTTCCAGGGTCATTCCCAGTTTCTTGCGCAGCAGTTTCAATCGGATAGACATGTGACGCGTGTTTCCCAGGCCAAGGCAGCCCGGGCATGATACGTGGAGCCGCCGCTCATGGCATCACCGGTGGCACATACTGCAGCGTGGTGCCCAGCGCCCAGAGCAATACCAGCACCAGCGGCACATGCACCAGCAGTTGCACGAAGGAAAAGCCGATCAGGTCGCGTGCCTTGAGCCCCAGCACGCCCAGCAGTGGCAGCATGTAGAACGGGTTGATCAGGTTCGGCAAGGCCTCTGCCGCGTTGTAGATCTGCACCGCCCACCCCAGGTGGTATTGCAGGTCGTTGGCCACTAGCATCACGTAGGGCGCTTCGATGATCCATTTGCCGCCGCCCGACGGGATGAAGAAGCCCAGCACCGCCGAATACACGCCCATCAGCAAGGCATAGGTGTCGTGGGTGGCGATCTGGGTGAAGAACAACGATATGTGGTGGGCCAGGGTCTGTTCGTCCACGCCCTTCACCTGGGTGAGAATGGCCGCGATCGAACCGTACAGCGGGAACTGGATCAGCACCCCCGTGGTGGTCGGTACCGCGCGCGCCACGGCGTCGAGGAAACTGCGCGGGCGCCAGTGCAACAGGGCACCGAGCATGATGAACAACAGGTTGTAAGTGTTGAGCCCGGAGATGGCGGTAATCGCCGGTTTGGTAGCGAACTCCTGGTACAGCCAGCCGGCAGCCAGGGCGACCAGCAGCAGAATCAGGATGGGGCTGTGCTCCAGCCATTCACCGGGGCGGGTGCGCTGGGGTGCCGCCGGTGCAGTGAAGCTGGGGTCCACGCCACACGCTTCGGCGCTGCGTGCGCTGTTCGGCCCGGGTGCCGTGGCGTAGGCGATGACCAGCGAGACGATGACCAGCGCCGCCAGCATTACCCCGGATTGCCACAGAAAGATGGTTTCGGTGAACGGGATGACGCCGGTGATCGACAGGATCGAAGGCGGCAAGCTGGCCGGGTTGGCCTGCAGCTGCGCCGCCGACGAAGACAGGCCCAGTGCCCACACAGCGCCCAGGCCCAGGTAGGCGGCCGCACCCGCAGCACGGTAATCCATCTTCAGGTCGGTGCGCCGCGCCAGGGCGCGCACCAGCAAACCACCGAACACCAGTGACAGGCCCCAGTTGAGCAAGGAAGCCAGCATCGAGATCAGTGCCACCCAGCACACGGCCGAGCGGCCATTGCCAGGGATACGCGCCAGGCGGTCGATCAGGCGTGCCGCCGGTGGCGAACTGGCGACCACATAGCCACCGATGACCACGAAAGCCATCTGCATGGTGAACGGAATCAGGCTCCAGAAACCATCGCCAAAGGCCTTGGCGGTGTCGGTCGGCTTGGCCCCCATGGCCAGCGCGCCGATGCACACCAGCAGCACCGCCAAGGCGGCGAATACCCAGGAGTCGGGGAACCAGCGTTCGGCCCAGTTGGAGCAGCGCAAGGCAAAGCGCGCGCTACGGCTGTCTTGAATTTCAGCGGCCACAGTGGCATTCCTTTTATTGGTTTTATGAGGTGAAACAGACAACGCAAAAACCCTGTAGGTACAGGTTGACTCGCGACCATGCCGGTAATGTACCGACACACTCAGCGGTGCAACCTGCGCCTACAGGGTTGGGTGGCGTAACGCCTTAGAACGTCATTTCCTGCACATCATCCGGCACGATCAGTTTGCCGGCAGTCTTCTCGACGATTTCCTCGATGCTCACCCCTGGTGCGGTTTCGCGCAGGATGAACGCACCGTCTTCAATTTCCAGGTAGGCCAGGTCGGTCAGCACCTTGCGGATGCAACCGGCACCGGTCAGCGGCAGGCTGCACTGGGCCAGCAGCTTGGACTCGCCGTCCTTGGACGCGTGGGTCATGGTCACGATGATGTTCTCGGCGCCCGCCACCAGGTCCATGGCGCCGCCCATGCCCTTGACCAGCTTGCCCGGGATCATCCACGAGGCGATATTGCCCTGCACGTCTACCTCGAACGCACCCAGCACGGTCAGGTCGACATGGCCGCCACGAATCATGGCGAACGACTGCGCCGAGTCGAAGATCGAGGCACCCCGGCGGGCGGTGACGGTCTGCTTGCCGGCGTTGATCATGTCGGGGTCGAGGGTGCTTTCGGTGGGGAACTCGCCCATGCCGAGCAGGCCGTTTTCCGATTGCAGCATCACATCCATGTCGGCGGGTACATAGTTGGCCACCAGGGTCGGAATGCCGATACCCAGGTTGACGTAGTAGCCGTCCTTCAGTTCACGGGCGACGCGTTGCGCCATCTGTTCGCGGGTCAGTGCCATGGTCAGGATCTCTTTGTTGTTCTGGTGGAGGCCGCTCAGGCCTTGACGGTGCGCTTTTCGATACGCTTTTCGAAGGTGCCGACGATCACCCGGTCAACATAGATGCCTGGGGTGTGGATCTCGCTCGGCAGCAGCACACCCGGCTCGACAATTTCTTCCACTTCGACCACGGTGATCTTGCCGGCAGTGGCCGCCAGCGGGTTGAAGTTCTGCGCGGTGTTGCGGTACACCACGTTGCCGTAATGGTCGGCCTTCCAGCCCTTGACGATGGCGAAGTCACCGGTGATGGACTCTTCGAGGATGTACTTGCGGCCCTTGAATTCGCGAACCTCCTTGCCTTCGGCGACCGGCGTGCCGTAGCCGGTGGCGGTGAAGAACGCCGGGATGCCGGCGCCGCCAGCGCGCATTTTTTCGGCCAGGGTGCCTTGGGGTGTCAGCTCCACTTCCAGTTCACCGCTGAGCAACTGGCGCTCGAATTCGGCGTTTTCGCCCACGTAGGAGGCGATCATCTTGCGGATCTGCCGGTCTTCCAGCAGCACCCCCAGGCCAAAGCCGTCCACCCCGCAGTTGTTGGAGACCACGGTCAGGCCCTTGACGCCACGGCGCCTGATTTCGCTGATGAGGTTTTCCGGAATGCCGCACAGGCCAAAACCACCGGCCAGTACCGTCATGTTGTCGGTCAGCCCGTCGAGGGCCTGTTCGTAGGTTGCAACGCGCTTGTCCAGTCCGGCCATGCTGATCCGCCTTTTGTAGTTGTTGAACCGACGAGGCTGTCGGTGAGCGTGTGTAGCCATCTTCACCGCAAGCGACTGATTTGTTAATTTTGTTTTCATCATCGATTGATAAATTTCGCAAAATAAACGATAGGCCCGTCATGAACGTCAAGCAACTGCGCGCCTTTGTCGCCGTGGCCAAGTACCAGAGCTTCGCCCAGGCCGGTGAACACCTGCACGTATCGCAACCGGCCCTGAGCCTGACCATCAAGGCCCTGGAAGAGAACCTGGGCGGCGCCCTGCTCAGCCGCACCACCCGCAGCGTCAGCCTGACGGCCGAAGGCGAAGTGCTGCTGCCGCTGGCGCGGCGGCTGCTGGCCGACTGGGACGATACCGAAGAGATGCTGCGGCAACGCTTCACCCTGCAACTGGGCCGGGTCTCGGTGGCGGCGATGCCGTCGTTCGCCGGTAACCTGCTGCCCCATTCGCTCAAGGTCTTCCGCCAACGCTACCCCAAGGTCAACGTCACCGTGCACGATGTGATCAACGAACAGGTGCAGGAACTGGTGCGCCACCGCCGAGTCGAACTGGGCATTGGTTTCGAGCCGGACAATACCGACGGCCTGCACTTCCACCCGCTGTACATGGACCGTTTTGTCGCGGTGGTGCCCGCTGACTCACCCTTGGCGTTGTTGAACCAGGTCAGTTGGGCGCAACTGATGGCCGAAGATTTCGTGGCCCTGCAGCGGCCGTCGGCGGTACGCCTGTTGATGGAGCAGAATGTTGCCGCCCAGCACGGCAAACTGGCCGTGGCTTTCGAAAGCCACCAACTGGCGACCATCGGCCGCATGGTTGCCAGCGGCCTGGGCGTCAGCGCGGTGCCGGCCCTGTGCATCAACCAGATGCAGGAACTGGGTGCACGCTGCGTGCCCCTGGTCGAACCCACGGTCGAGCGGCGCATTGGCGTAATTGCCCTGAGCGAGCACAAACTGTCCACCGCAGCGCAGGCGTTGCTTGAAGTTCTACTGTCCAATACACAGCCCCCGGAGGTGACATGCGTTACGTGAAACTGGCAGGCGCGAGCGTGCCGGCCATTGGCCAAGGCACCTGGTACATGGGCGAAGACCCTGGGCGCAAGGCGGCAGAGGTAGCGGCCTTGCAACAGGGTATCGAGCTGGGCCTGAGCCTGATCGACACCGCCGAAATGTATGCCGAAGGCGGTGCGGAGACCGTGGTTGGCCAGGCCATTGCCGGGCGCCGCGACCAGGTGTTCCTGGTCAGCAAGGTCTACCCGCACAATGCCGGGCGGCAGGGCATGGCAAGCGCCTGCGAGCGCAGCCTGGCACGCTTGGGTACCGACTGCATCGATCTGTACCTGCTGCACTGGCGGGGCCAGCACCCGCTGGAAGAAACCGTCGACGCCTTCGAGCGTTTGCGCGAGCAGGGCAAGATCAAGCGCTGGGGCGTTTCCAATTTCGATATCGACGACCTGCGCGAATTGAACAACCCTGCCTGCGCCACCAACCAGGTGCTGTACAACCCGGCCCAGCGGGGCATCGAATTCGACTTGCTGCCCTGGTGCCAACAACGCGCGCTACCGACCATGGCCTACTGCCCGTTGGCCCAGGCCGGGCGCTTGTTGCAGCACCCGGTGCTGGCAGAAATAGCCGAGCGCCATGGTGCCACGCCGGCTCAGGTCTGCCTGGCCTGGGTCACCCGTGATGATGGCATCATTGCCATCCCCAAAGCCGTGGCGCCCGAGCATGTTCGGCTGAATGCAGCAGCGGGTGCATTGGCCTTGACCCGTGAAGACCTGCGCGCAATCGACCTGGCCTTCCCCGCGCCCACCCGCAAGCAGCGCTTGGCGATGGTGTAGTCCGCCAGGGCATTTTCGTGAATGCGTGGCCGCGCCGCCGCGGGGAAGCCCGCGAAGTTAATGAAAGTCGCGGCTACGCACGTCCAACCCCTGCAACAGCGCGGTCACATCTTCCAGGCGCCGTGCTATCAGGTGGCGCACGCCATTTTGCTGCTCCAGCCGCCCGCTGACCTTGAGCAACTGCGCACCCACCAGCGCCCGCCTTTGCCGTTCGGCCAGCGCCCGCCATACCACCACGTTGACCATACCGTGTTCGTCCTCGAGGGTGACGAACGTCACCCCGCTGGCGGTCTGCGGCCGCTGCCGCCCTACCACCAGCCCCGTCACGGCGATGTTGTCGCCATGCTCCAGGCCTTGCAGTTCTGCAGAACTGCGGCAGCCCAGTGCCCGCAGACGCGTACGCAGCAAGGTCAACGGGTGCGGCCCCAATGTGGTACCCAATGCCTGGTAATCGGCCACCAGGTCCTGCGCCACTGTTGGGGCCGGCAATTGCACCGCCACCTCCGGCACGGCCTGCACATCGGCAAACAGCGGCAGTTGCGCCTGCACGGCCGCCACCTGCCAGCGCGCCTGGTGTCGGTCGCTGGCCAAGGCGCGAAGCGCGCCGGCATCCGCCAGGCAGGCCCGCGCGCGGGTGGCCAGCCCGGCACGCAGGCACAGGTCTTCCACGTCGCGCCAAGGCTGCTGCGCCCGGGCCTGTTCCAGGCGCCTGGCGTCGGCTTCGGCCAGGCCCCGGACCAGGCGCAAGCCCATGCGCAAGGCCAAGGTGCCCTGGGCATCCGGCTCCAGCGTGCAGTCCCATTCACTGTGGCAGACATCCACCGGCCGTACCTCGATGCCCTGGCGCCGCGCCTCCTGCAGCAGTTGGTCGGGGCTGTAGAAGCCCATGGGCCAACTGTTGACCAGGGCGCAGGTGAAAATGGCCGGTTCATGGCACTTGAGCCAGCTGCTGGCATAGCACAGCAAGGCAAAGCTGGCGGCATGCGACTCTGGAAAACCATAGCTGCCGAAGCCTTTGATCTGTTCGAAAATGCGCTCGGCGAATGCCAACTCGTAGCCATTGCGCAACATGCCCTGCAGCAAGCGCTGGCGGTGCGGTTCAAGACCGCCATGGCGTTTCCAGGCGGCCATGCTGCGCCGCAACTGATCGGCCTCGCCTGGTGAATAGTCGGCTGCGACCATGGCCAGCTCCATCACCTGTTCCTGGAACAGCGGCACACCCAAGGTGCGCTCGAACACCTCCTTCAGTTTTGGCGACGGGTAGGTCACCGGCTCTTGCTTCAGCCGCCTGCGCAGGTAGGGGTGCACCATGTCGCCCTGGATTGGCCCCGGGCGCACGATGGCCACCTCGATCACAAGGTCGTAGAAGGTGTTGGGCCGCAGCCGCGGCAACATGGCCATTTGCGCGCGCGACTCGATCTGGAATACCCCCATGGTCTCGGCGCGGCTGATCATGGCGTAGGTGGCGGGGTCTTCGCTGGGGATGGTCGCCAGGGTCAGTTCACGGCCACGGTGGCGCTGCAGCAGGTCGAAGCAACGGCGCAAGGCACTGAGCATGCCCAGCGCCAGCACGTCCACCTTGAGCAGGCCGACCATGTCGAGGTCGTCCTTGTCCCACTGGATGACGGTACGTTCGGCCATGGCGGCGTTTTCCACCGGCACCAGCTGGTCCAGCGGCTGCTGCGAGATGACAAACCCGCCCGGGTGCTGCGACAGGTGCCTGGGGAAGCCGATCAACTCGCCGGCCAGTATCAGTACCCGCCGCAACAACGGGCTGCCAGCTTCGAACCCGGCCTCGGCCAGGCGTTGTTCGTCGGGTATGCGGTCGCTCCAGCGGCCACAGCATTTGGCCAGGGCATCGACCTGGTCCATGGGCAAACCCAGCACGCGCGCGACATCGCGCACGGCACCTGCAGCATGGTAGGTATTGACCACCGCCGTCAGCGCAGCACGGTGCCGCCCATAACGGCGGAACACGTACTGGATCACTTCTTCACGGCGGTCGTGTTCGAAATCCACGTCGATATCGGGCGGCTCGTTGCGCTCGCGTGACAAAAAACGCTCGAACAGCAGACGGTGCTGCATGGGATCGAGCTCGGTGATGCCCAGCACGAAGCACACCACCGAATTGGCCGCCGAGCCGCGGCCCTGGCACAGGATACGCTGGCGCCGGGCGAAGGCGACGATGTCGTGCACGGTCAGAAAGTAGCTTTCGTACCCCAGTTCTTCGATCAGCGCCAGCTCCGTGTCCAGCACCTGCCGCACCTTGGCGCTCGGCCCGTGTGGCCAACGCACGGGCAAGCCCTGCTCGCACAGAGCACGCAGCCAACTAGCCGGGGTATGAGCTTCAGGCACCAGTTCGCGTGGATACTGGTAGCGCAGTTGACCGAGGTCGAACTGGCAGCGCTGGGCAATGGCCAGGGTCTCGGCCAGCATCTCGGGCGGGTAGAGTTCTGCCAGTTGTACCGGGCTGCGCAAGTGCCGTTCGCCATTGGCAAACAGAAAACGCCCGGCTTCGGCCACCTGGCAATGCTGGCGAATCGCAGTCATGCAGTCCTGCAACGCCCGGCGGCCGCGCACATGCATATGCACATCGCCACAGGCCACCGCGCGTATACCCAGCTCGGCCGCCAGGGCTTGCTGGCCCTGCAGGTGCCGGGCATCGTCACTGCCACGGTGCAGGTGCACGGCCAACCACAGGCGCTCAGCAAACAGCCCGCGCAACCACTGGCCGGTGGCCGTATCGCCCCTGTCGCCCGCCACCCACAAGGCCAGCAAACCGTGATGGTGCTGCTGAAGGTCATCCCGAAAAAGCTGGTAGTCGCCCTTTTCCGCCCGCCGTCGGGCGCGGGTAATGAGTGCGCACAGGTTCTGGTAGCCCGCCAGGTCGGCAACCAGCAGCACCAGCTTGGGGCCCTCGTGCAACTGCACTTCGCTGCCGACGATCAGCGGCAACTGGTGCACCTTGGCCGCCTGCCAGGCGCGCACGATACCGGCCAGCGTACATTCGTCAGTGATCGCCAGGGCCTGGTAACCCTGCTCTTTGGCCCGCCGGAACAGTTCGTCGGCGCTCGAAGCGCCGCGCTGGAAACTGAAATTGGACAGGCAATGCAGCTCGGCATACGGGGCGGAGTTCATGCGAACCAGCCCTGCAACCAAAGCGGGCCAGCCTGGCCCAGGTCACGGTAGGCCCAGCCACGCAGGCCGTCGCGGGTTTCGATGCGGTAGTAATCGCGGCGTACATCGCCGCCATCCCACCAGCCCGACTCGATGCGCTCGGCAGGGCTCTGCAAGCGGTAGCCAGCCTCGTCCAGCGCCAGCGGCGCGGGCAGCAACCAACCAGGGCGACTGCCCGGGGCCACCGGCATGCCCCCGAGCGCCCCCTGCTCTGCCAGTTGCCAGGCACATTCGGGCCGGTGATCGGCGGCCGCGCTCAGGCCTTTGACGGCCTCATCGCCCAGCCGCGCGCGCAAGCGCTCGCGCAATTGCTCCCAAGGTTGCGCCTGTTGCGCCCGTGGGTCGAACAACGCCTGGTGTTGTGGCACAAAGGCTGGCAGGTCTTCGGCGACCAACCGCAGGTTGCGCACCGGGGCCGGAATACGCAGCGGCTCCAGGCGCCCACGGGCCAGTTCGAACAGCATCGCGGCGTCGCGCTCGGCGGCCAGCAAGCCGACCTTCAGCAACGTGTCCGGGCCTTCGACATGCTCCAGGTGCAGGCAAAAGCGCTGCACGCCACAATCGCGACCGGCCAGGAATGCGGCCAGGTCGTTGAGCATGCGCCGCAGCGGAAACAACAGCGCCTGGTGCGATTCAACATCGAAGTTCAGCTCCAGCCGGCTCTCGAAACGATCGGGCGGCAGGTAGAAGTCCAACCCCAGGGTGCGCAGGCCGAGCAACTGATACAGGTGCAGTTGCACCTGGGCGGGAAAGCGTTTGGCCAAGGTGTCGCGCGGCAACGCCAGCACTTGGCCGAGTTGCCGCAAGCCCATGCCGATAAAGGCTTCGGCAGCCTCTGGCGGCAAGCCGATGCGCTGGATGGGCATGTTCAGCAACGCGTTACGGGTGGCTTCGGCATCGGCGACCACCAGGCCATCGTGGGCATTGGCCAGCATACGCGCTGCCACCGGGTTGCTGGCCACCACGATGCGCTGGCGCAAGCCCAGTTCAGCCAGTTCCTGGCGCAGGCGTGCTTCCATCACGGGCCATGGGCCGAACAGCTGCAGGCTTGAGCCTACCTCCAGCAACAGCGCACGCGGGTAATGCAGGCTGACCTGGGCACTGAAACGGTAGGCCCAGGCGGCCAGCAGTTGCTGCATGCGCTCGATGCGCCTGGGGTCTGTTTCGATACAGGTGAAACCATCGGCCAGCGCACGTGCAGCGGTCAGGGTTTGCCCGGCCCGCAGGCCGAGTGCTGCCGCTGCCGGGTTGACTGCCTGCAACACCCGCCGCTGGCTGGGCCCGCCAATGATGACCAGGGGGTTGGCTGGGTCTTCGCGCTCGCGCAGGACGGTGTCCAACGCCAGTTGCGGAAGCAGGATGCAGGCCCAGAGCATGTTGCATCAGCCCTGCCACGGGCTGGCAATGGGCAGGGCCGGCGGCATGCCGCCGCGGCTTTTCAGCACCCGCCATTGGGCTGGGCGGGTATCCACGGCGATGCGCAATGCTGCCGGTGACGGGTTGTGGGCGGCCTGCTGCGGCCGGCAGGCAAAGGCCAGCGCCTGGCCGGTTTCCGCCGCCACTTGCAGGCGCCGCAGGGCACGGTCATCGGCACGCTCGGGCCAGCACAGCACTGCCGCGCAACTGCCCGAGCGCAAGCACTGCTCGGCGGCCCACAGGGCGTCAGCGGGTTCGGCGTTTACCTGCACCAGCCAGCGCAGGTCTACCCCCGCGGCCTGCCAGGCCGGCGCATAGGGAATGAAAGGCGGGGCCACCAACACCACGCGGCTGGCTTCTGCGCTCAGGCGTGCCAGGGTTGGCCACAGCAACTGCAATTCGCCACAACCCGGGTTCGCCAACAGCAGTTCGCTCAATGCGGCTGCCGGCCAACCGCCTTCCGGCAAACGTTCGTCCAGCGCGGCATGGCCGGTTGGCTGCAGGCCCAGCGGTCGCGCCTGGGCCTGCCGGCCGCGCCATACCCGGCGCTGGTCCAACAGCCGGTCGAGGTCGACCACCGCGCCCATCAGTCACGCCTCAGCAAGCCACAGAACACGCCTTCGATGAAGAACTCCTGCGTGGGGAGCACATCGATAGGCGCATAGGCTGGGTTACGTGGCAACAACCGGTAGTGCTTGCCCACGCGTTGCAGGCGCTTGATGGTGACTTCGCCGTCGAGCCGGGCTACCACGATCTGGCCATCACGGGCATCGGCCTGTTGCAGGATGCCGACCAGGTCACCGTCGAAGATGCCGTCATCGATCATCGAATCGCCACGCACCTTGAGCAGGTAGTCGGGGGTGCGCCGGAACAGGCTGGGGTCGAGCAGCAACTGCTCGTGGATGCCCAGATCCGGGCCGATCGGGGCACCTGCCGCCACTTGGCCGAGCACCGGGACTTCGAGCATTTCTGGCCGGCGCAGGGGGTCGGCCAGGCGAATGCCCCGCGCCTGGTTGGGCGTGACATCGATATAACCCGCCTGACACAGGGCGGTGATGTGTTTGCGCGCGACGCTGCGCGAGGCAAAACCGAAGCGCGTGGCGATGTCCGCCAGGCTCGGCGGCTGCCCGTGGTCGCTGATGCGCTCGCGGATGAAGTCGAAAATGGCGCGGCGTTTGGGGGTAAGGTTATTCATGGAGCACATTTGTACTCCTTTCGCCGCGTGCTGAACAGACCCCTTCGTCGTCTGCATTGGTTATGATCCCCCGGCTTGTGTCTTTCTGAACGGGATACCCCATGCTCACCGCCCTGCTGTTCGACCTCGACGGAACCCTTACCGACACCGACAGCCTGCACTTGCAGGCCTTTCGGCAACTGCTGCGTGACCATGACGGCCGCGAGCTGAGCCAGGCCCAGTTCGAGGCCCAGGTCAGCGGCAGGGCCAATGGCGAGCTGTTCGCCGAACTGTTCCCCGGCGCCAGTACCGAACAGTGCGCGAGGCTGGCCGACCGCAAGGAAGCCTTGTTTCGGGAGATGTCGCCGGCGTTGCAGCCCATGCCAGGCCTGCTGCGCCTGCTGGAGCATGCCCAGGCCCACGCCATGGGCATGTGCGTGGTCACCAACGCGCCGCGGCTCAATGCCGAGCACATGCTCGCTGCCATGGGCTTGGCCCAGCGCTTCGAGCATGTGGTCGTGGCCGACGAGCTGGCCCGGCCCAAGCCCGACCCGCTGCCCTACCTTACCGGGCTGCAGCGGCTGGGCGCCGCGGCCGGGCAGGCGCTGGCTTTCGAGGACTCCTTGCCGGGGGTGGCTGCAGCCACTGCGGCCGGTATCCTTACCGTCGGCGTAGCCACCACGCAAACGCCTGAGCGGTTGCGCGCAGCGGGGGCAGAGTTGGTCATCGCTGATTTCAACGACGCCCAGTTGTGGGCATTGCTCGAGCAACGCCAGCGCGCTTGATCCTCGACAGCACTATTGAAGCCCTAGCCATCCCAACCACCGCGCTGCCCAGGCCACCCCATGCTGATCGACGAAGAACTCACCCTGAAAAAGCTGGAAACCTTCCTCGCCTTCATGCGCAGCGGCAACCTCAGCCGCGCTGCCGCCGAACTGTGCACCAGTTCGGTCAGCGTGCACCGTGCCATCCACTCGCTGGAAAGCGCCCTGCGCTGCGCCCTTTTTAAGCACGAAGGCCGGCAGCTGATTCCGCTGGAAAGCGCCTACGTACTGGAAAAGAAAGCCCGCCTGCTGATCCAGGACGCCGAGCAGATGGTGCGCCAGACCCGCGAAGCTGCCGGCTTCTATGCCGAGCGCTTTCGCCTGGGCGCGCTGTACTCGCTAACGGTAAAAACCGTGCCCAAGCTGGTGATGGGGCTTAAGCTGCGGCGCAGCGAACTGAACATCGACCTCACCCTGGGCTCCAACCTCGACCTGCTGCAGCGCCTGAAAAACCATGAACTGGAGGCCATTCTCGTCTCCCTGGACGAGAGCGTCAGCGACCCGGCCTGCGAACAACTGCCGCTGTTTTCCGACGACATCTTCCTCGCCGTACCCACCGACTCCCCCTTCGCCGAGCAGGCCGAGGTGGACCTGGCCGACCTCGCCGACTCCACCTTCATCACCCTGACCCAAGGGTTTGCCACACACCGCGATGGCGCCCGGGTCTTCCAGCAAGCCGGCTTCGAGCCAAAGGTGGCCATGCAGGTCAACGACATCTTCACCCTGCTGAGCATGGTCAGCTCGGGCGTGGGCTTTGCCCTGCTGCCGGGGCGCATCGCGGCCGTCTACGAAAACCGCGTCAGGCTGATAGCCCTGCAGCCGCAGTACCGTTTGCAGCAGCATATCGGCGTGGTGTTTCTGAAGGCGCGGGAGCGGGAGCCGAACCTGCTGGCCTTGCTGGCGGAATGCCGGATGTACAGCCTGGAGCGCTAGGTTGTTGCACTGGCACCGATGCAGGGCGGCACCAGGAGCGTAGTGCTGTCCACTTGAGCAGTTGGGGCCGCTCCGCGACCCATCGCAGGCAAGCCAGCTCCCACAGGGATCGCCTTAGGGCTGACTGGTGTTTGTCAGAAGATATGCAGCGCCTGTGAGATCGAGCGCCGCCCGCGCGGCGCAATCGCGAGCTGCGCTCGCTCCTACGTTTGTTTCGGGCCA
>NZ_RHQO01000034.1:0-54471 GCF_003935475.1 Pseudomonas sp. p99-361
CGCGATTGCGCCGCGCGGGCGGCGCTCGCTCCAACAGGCGCTGCCATACCTTGTGGCAAACACCTGTCAGCCCTAAGACGATCCCTGTGGGAGCTGGCTTGCCTGCGATAGGGCGCGAAGTGGCCTCAATGGCCCTTGATGACCAACGACTTGGGTCTGAACCACCATCCCTGCTGCATCCCTGCCGCCGCCAGCAGGATCAACGCCACCCCCAGCCATTGCAGCGGCGTCAAGCGGTGGTCGAAGGCCACCCAGTCGACCAGGATCGCCGCAATGGGGTAGATGAATGACAACGCCCCGGTCAACGCCGTGGGCAAGCGCTGGATGGCGCTGTACAGCAACACGTACATCAGGCCGGTGTGCACAACCCCCAACGTCAGCAAACTGGCCAGCGCCGGCATTTCACCCGGCAGGCCGCCCAGCTTGGCCCAGGGTGCCAGCAACACCACGCCGGTGCTCACCTGGACCAACGCGATCAGATGCGGCGGCGTACCGCTGAGCCGCTTGATGATCAATGCCGCGATGGCGTACAGCAGCGCCGCGCCCAGCGCCAGGGCAATGCCCAGCAGGTAGTCCTCGCCACCCCCCTGCGCGGCGCCATGGGCACTGACGATGGCCAGCATGCCGAGGAACGCCACGCTCAGCCAGCTCAGCTTGGCCAAGGTGATTTTTTCACCCAGAAACAACGCCGCCAAGCCCACCAGCATGAACGGCTGCACGTTGTACACCGCGGTACCGATGGCAATCGACGCCCGCGAATACGAGGCAAACAACAGCAACCAGTTGCCGACGATGGCCACGCCGCTGGCTATCGCCAGCAGCAGCGCCGGGCGGCTGATCACACCGGGGCGCAGAAAGCCGAACGCGGCACAGATGACCAGCAAGGTCACGGCACCGAACACGCAGCGCCAGAACACCACCTCCAGTACCGGCAGGCCGGACGCCAGCACGAACCAGCCGATGGTCCCGGAAATCAGCATGGCCGCTACCATTTCCAGCGACCCCCGGCGCAATGAATTGTCCATCCCACACCTCCTCTCGTCGATGGCAACAGTATGCAGAGGGCCCCGTGCAACCTTCCAGCCGATTAGCAAGGCAAACCCATAATTTTGCCTTTACTATCAAGGCAAATTCCGCAACCTACCCTTTGAGGTACACATGACCGACGCCATCGACCAACTGTTGATCAACGCGCTGATGGAGGACTCGCGCCGCTCGCTCAAGGCCCTGGCGCAGGTAAGTGGGCTGTCTGCCCCCAGCGTCGGCGAGCGTTTGCGCCGGCTGGAGGAACGTGGCGTGTTGCGCGGGTACACGGTCAATGTCGACCCACGTGCCTTCGGCTACCAGTTGCAAGCCATCGTGCGTATCCGCCCACTGCCCGGGCAATTGCAGGAAGTCGAGCGGCAGATCATTGCCATCCCCGAATTCACCGAGTGCGACAAGGTCACCGGCGAGGACTGCTTCATCGCCAGGCTGCATGTGCGCTCGATGGAGCAGCTGGACACCCTGCTGGACCGCATCAATGTGTTGGCCGAGACCAACACCGCAATCATCAAGAAGAGCCCGGTCAAACGGCGGTTGCCGCCGATGGGGCCAGTACAACCCTGACTGAGGGGCCGGCCAGCAGGGAAAGGGAACGGCTGACTATTATTTGTACACAAGAATGTCACCTTAAGTGCCATTTTTGTGTGCAGTTCTCCAAGCGGCGCCCCAATACGTTACACCCCCACAACAACTAATTTTGACCATTTGATCAAGTTATCCTGCAAACCAAAAAATAAACTTGTTCAAATGGTCAATTTATAACGCCTGTATTTCAGCTAGTTATCCCACACCTGACTCAATCCTGAAAAAAACACGATCAAGAACTGGATTCTATCTGGCACAGAAATGGCTTTTGTGTGCTTATGTTTTGTATACAACTTAAACAAAACATAAATACACAATAACTTGCGGCGCCGACCCATTACCGGCCGCCGCGCCTACAACCCTGTGATGCCAACGCTGCATCGACGAGATGGCGAGCCCGTGCGCATGCCCGCTCATCGCAGTCCATGTGCATCAGGAGCCCGCCGGAATGAGTAGCAGCCTCGATCTTGCCCCTGAACAATCCGTCGTCAGCACCCACCCCAATTCCACCCTTGCCGGCCAGCATCCCGAACTGGCCCTGAGCCCACGCCTGCATAACCGCGACCTTGCCCCCACGCGAAGCGAAGGCCGGCGTTGGGGTGGCTATAGCATCTTCGCGTTGTGGACCAACGATGTGCACAACATTGCCAACTATTCATTCGCCATGGGCTTGTTCGCCCTCGGCCTCGGTGGCTGGCAAATTCTGTTGTCGTTGGCCATTGGCGCCGCGCTGGTGTACTTCTTCATGAACTTGTCCGGTTACATGGGGCAAAAAACCGGGGTGCCGTTCCCGGTCATCAGCCGCATCGCCTTCGGTATCCATGGTGCACAGCTTCCGGCGCTGATCCGGGCGATCATCGCCATCGCCTGGTTCGGCATTCAGACTTACCTGGCCTCGGTCGTGCTGCGGGTACTGCTTACCGCCGTATGGCCGCACATGGCCGCCTACGACCACGACAGCATTCTTGGCCTGTCGAGCCTGGGCTGGGTGTGTTTCGTGGCGATCTGGCTGGTGCAGCTGGTGATTCTTGCCTACGGCATGGAAATGGTACGCCGCTACGAAGGCTTCGCTGGCCCGGTGATTTTGCTGACCGTGGCAGCGCTGGCGGTGTTCATGTACGCCCAGGCTGACGCGCGTATCGCCTGGTCGGTGGCCGAGCCCCTGACCGGCTACGAGATGTGGCGCAACATCTTCGCCGGCGGCGCCCTTTGGCTGGCGATCTACGGCACCCTGGTACTGAACTTCTGCGACTTCGCCCGTTCCTCGCCATGCCGCAAGACCATCCGCGTCGGCAATTTCTGGGGGCTGCCGGTGAACATCCTGGTGTTCGCGGTGATCACCGTGGTGCTTTGCGGTGCGCAATTCCAGATCAACGGGCAGGTCATCGACAGCCCCACGCAAATCGTCGCCGCCATTCCCAGCACCCCCTTCCTGGTACTGGGCTGCCTCGCGTTCCTGATCGTCACTGTGGCGGTCAATATCATGGCCAACTTCGTCGCCCCGGCCTTCGTGCTCAGCAACCTGGCGCCGCGCCACTTGAACTTCCGCCGTGCCGGGCTGATCAGCGCCACCGTGGCGGTGCTGATCCTGCCGTGGAACCTGTACAACAGCCCGCTGGTGATCGTGTACTTCCTGTCGGGGCTGGGCGCCCTGCTCGGCCCGCTGTACGGGGTGATCATGTCCGACTACTGGCTGCTGCGCAAAGGCTGCATCAACGTGCCGCAGCTGTATAGCGAAGACCCCGCCGGCGCCTACCACTACAGCAAAGGCATCAACCTGCGCGCCGTGGCCGCGTTCCTGCCGGCTGCACTGCTGGCCATCGTGCTGGCCCTGGTGCCCAATTTCCACAGTGTGGCGCCGTTTTCCTGGCTGATAGGGGCCGGCATCGCCGCCGCACTCTACCTGCTGATCGCGCCGCGCAACCGCCAGTACCACGATGTCAGCGGCGAGTGCATCGCCGTCGACCACAGCAGCCATTAATCAGGGAAGACTGCCCATGCGTATTCTGATCGCCAACGTCAACACCACCGCAGCCATCACCGAGGCCATCGCCGAACAGGCCCGTACGGTAGCCGCGCCCGGCACCGAGATCGTCGGCCTCACCCCCTGGTTCGGCGCCGAATCGGTGGAAGGCAACTTTGAAAGCTACCTGGCAGCCATAGCGGTGATGGACCGGGTACTGGCCTACGAGGGCCCCTACGACGCCGTGATCCAGGCCGGTTATGGCGAACACGGCCGCGAAGGCCTGCAGGAGCTGCTGAATGTGCCGGTGGTAGACATCACCGATGCCGCTGCCAGCACGGCAATGTACCTGGGCCATGCCTATTCGGTGGTAACGACCCTGGACCGGACCGTACCGCTGATCGAAGACCGCCTGAAGCTTTCTGGCCTGTATGACCGCTGCGCCTCGGTGCGGGCCAGCGGGCTGGCGGTACTGGAGCTGGAAGCCGACCCACAGCGTGCTGTGCAGGCGATTGTGGAGCAGGCCGAACGCGCCGTACGCGAAGACAAGGCCGAGGTGATTTGCCTGGGTTGTGGCGGCATGGCCGGGCTGGACGAGCAGATCCGCCAGCGTACCGGGGTGCCGGTGGTGGATGGCGTGAGTGCGGCGGTGACCATTGCCGAAGCGCTGGTGCGCATGGGGTTGAGTACCTCCAAGGTGCGCACCTATGCCACGCCGCGGGTGAAGAAGGTGGTGGGTTGGCCGATGCGGTTCGGCCGCTAGTCCTTAAGTTGCCAGTACCGGCCTCTTCGCGGGCACGCCCGCTCCCACAGGGCCCCCACAGCCTTCAGGCTTGTGGTTATCTTGTGGGAGCGGGCGTGCCCGCGAAGAGGCCGGCACAGGCCAACACATCACCCGGGCCAATCGCTGCACTGCCACAGCCAAGGACTAAAACCCTCATGTCGGGCAGCAGCGTGGCCAGGTCCAGCGCACGGTTGAGGCCCTGGCAGTTCAACTGGCCTAAGCCCTCGCCGGGTTTCTCGGCATGGCGCAGGAACACCAGCGTTTGGGTGCCATCCACCGGTTGCGCGCGGCTTTCGACAGCCTCCAGCGCCAGCGGCACGGCGACAGCTGTAAGCACCAGGCTCAGTAGCAGGTGACGGCGACGGCGGAAGAATGTTGGCAACTTCATCAAGGCAGGCTCGTGTGGCAGAGAAATCGGGTTACCCGCCACATCGCCCCGGCAATTGCGGGACGCCATCAGTAGTGAATGCCATCCTGGGCGTTGCAAAACGGCCGCTCAATCATCCCGCGTCAGCACTTCCAGCAACTCTATCTCGAAGGTCAGGGCCGAATTCGGCGGAATCGCCCCCACACTGCGCTCGCCATAGCCCAGGTGCGCCGGTACCAGCAGCTTGCGTTTGCCGCCCACGCGCATGCCCATCAGGCCCAGGTCCCAGCCTTTGATCACCCGGCCGGTGCCGATCACGCACTGGAACGGCTTGCCGCGCGACCAGGACGAATCGAACTCACTGCCATCGGCCAGCCAGCCGGTGTACTGGGTAGTGATCAGGGCGCCTTTGACGGCGGCTTTGCCGTCCCCCTCGACCAGTTCGATGATTTGCAGTTCTTGGCTCACGGGCATACTCCAACGCTTGAAAACAAAGCCGCCCTTTTCTCAGGAATGCACCGGTTTGGCAAGCGCGCGTGGTGTTTCGTGCTGGCGCATCGACCACAGCACACCGCCCACCACCAGCACGGGCCTTGGCTGGAAGTCCATGGCCCGTGACCGTATCAACAGCGGCCTGATCCGCCAGGTGTGCGATTTCGAGGTCCGCACCGGCCAGGCCGACTACTTGGTGCATGACCGCCAGACCCTGCCCTCGCCCGCCGCCCAGGTGTTTGCCGAGTGGCTGTCGGCGCAGGCCTGAATTAGCTGTTCTGCTCGAAGACTTCCTGGCCGGTCAGTTCCCTGGTCTGGTTGGCGAAGCAGTACCAGGCGGGTTTCTCTTCGACGAAAATCTGCATGTTGAAATCCCAGTCCTGGTCGCCATCGAGCAGGCCGACCGGTATGGCATGGAAGTCGTTGGCCTTGAGCCGGTAGTACAAGTGCGTGCCGCACTGGCCGCAAAAAGCACGCTGTGCCCAGTCGGAGGAGTCATAAACGCTGGGCGCCCGCCCCTCGATCAGCGGGGGCTTGCTGCAATCAACCACGAGCAGCGGGCCACCGGTCCACTTGCGGCACATGCTGCAATGGCAGGCGGTGATGTGGGTATCGTCGACGGTGATGATAAGCCGGGTGGCGCCGCACAGGCAGGTGCCGTGTTTTTCCAGGGCCATGGCTGGCTCCTTGAACAGGGGTTGGGCCATGTAGGAGCGGCCTTGTGTCGCGATGGGCTGCAAAGCAGCCCCCGGATTGACGCATCAACGCGAAAATCGAGGGGCCGCGTTGCGGCCCGATCGCGACACAAGGCCGCTCCTACAGGCAGACGGTGTCAGCCTGTTAAATATAGACAGTTCCGCGCAGGTACAACGCCGCCCGCCCGCTGATGATCACCCGGCCATTACCCGGTACTTCACACAGCAACTGCCCTTTGCGCGCCCCGCCCTGCTCGCACGCCAGCACTTGCTTGCCCAGCCGCTCGGCCCACAATGGCGCGAGCGAGGTATGCGCCGAACCCGTCACCGGGTCTTCGTTCACACCCACGTTGGGGCCGAACCAGCGGGTGACAAAATCAAAACCACGCCCTGCTGCAGTCACGGCAATGCCGCGCACATCGAAGGCCGACAGTGCAACGAAGTCTGGCTTCAGGGTATCGAGCAGCAATGCGTCATCGATCACCACCACATAGTCGTCACTGCGATACAGCGCCTGCGCCTGGCTCAGGCCCAGCGCTTGCAGCAGGCCCTGCGGCATGTCTTCGGCGAGTGGCTGCTTGGCCGGGAAGTCCATGGCCAACAGGCCGTCCGCACCGCGGCTGACGCGCAGTTCGCCACTGCGGGTATTGAAACGCAGCGCCTGCGCCTGCTCGCCCAGTTGCTCGAACAGTACATAGGCCGAGGCCAAGGTGGCGTGGCCGCACAGATCGACTTCCACGGCCGGGGTGAACCAACGTAGGTCGTAGGTTTCGCCATTGCGCACGAAGTAGGCGGTTTCCGACAGGTTGTTCTCTTCGGCAATGCGTTGCAGTACATCGTCCGGCAGCCAGCTTTGCAAGGGAATCACAGCTGCCGGGTTGCCGCCGAACGGCTCAGCGGAAAAGGCATCGACCTGGAAGATTTCGAGTTGCATGCACACGCTCCTTGTTGCCTGGGCGCTGCCAGGCAGATGTCTGAATAGGGTTACGGGCGTACCGGCGTCAATACCGGCTCACCGGCAAAGAACGCCTGCAGGTTGCGCAGCACCAGGGTCACCGTATCGCGCGCCGCCTCGGGTGACTGTCCGGCTACATGGGGCGTTAGCACGGTGTTGGCCAAGGCTTTCAATGCATCGGGCACAGCCGGTTCGTCGTCGAACACATCCAGCGCGGCGCCGGCCAGTTGGCCACGTTGCAGTGCGGCAACCAGGGCCTGGGTGTCGACCACGCTGGCCCGGGCGATATTCACCAGATAACCTTCGGCGCCCAGCGCCTCCAGCACCCGGGCATCGACCAGATGCCGGGTATTGGCACCACCGGGGGTGGCCACGACCAGGATATCCACGGCATCGGCCAGGTGTTGTGGGCTGTCATACCAGGTGTAGGGCACACCCTGGCGCGGGGTGCGGCTGTGGTAGCTGACGGGCATGTCGAAGCCGAGGTGGGCGCGTTTGGCGATGGCCAGGCCTACGGCGCCAAGGCCGAGAATGCCCAGGCGCTTACCGCTTACCGAAGGGCTGATCACCCGGTTCCACTCGCCGCGGCGAGTGCTGGCATCGCCGCGGGGGATGTCGCGCAGCAGAGCCAGCAGCAGGGCCAGGGTGTGGTCGGCAACGGCAGCAGCATTGGCCCCGGCGCCGTTGGTGACGGTAATGCCGCGTGCGGCGGCGGCGGCTAGGTCGACTTGTTCATAGCCGGCACCGATGACGCAGATGATCTGCAGGTTGGGCAGTGCATCGATTTCGACAGCGGTCAGGCCCAATGGGCCGCGGGTGAGCACGGCGTCGATTTGATTGGCGTGGCGCCGGATGGCATCAGCCCGCTGTTGGGGTGACGGGGCACGAATAAGGCGGTAACCGGCCTGCTCCAGCAAGGGCAGGTAATCATCGACGGTTTCCACGAGTACCAGGACTGTCTTATGCATGCCGCCTCCGTTCACGAAGGGGCATTATGCGGACTTACGCTACAGTACAGTCAATCGCTAATTATCGGTCGAACTGTACTGTACGGGCACCCCTGGCAGTGCGTGGGGCCTGGCAAGCTCGCTACTGCGCGAATGCACGCCCCAACCCACCTGGCACCCCGCTGCTGTCGGTTTCCTGCCAAGGGCCATTCGGGCTCAGCGACCAGCTCCAACCGTTGTCGAAGCGGTAGTAGGTCCGCTGCCGGTAGAACGTGTTGGGTTGTTTATCCAGCACATAGACGCCCAGTTTCGGATCCCAGTGGCTAGCACCACCCGGCGGTGGCGCGAAGCTGGCCGAGGTGCGCGGCATCGGCTTGGGAATGGCCGCCGGCTTGCCTGGCTGGGTAGAAGGCTGGCCGCCGGGCAATGGCTTGACCATCGGCCCCTGGGGCGGCACCCGCTCTATCGGCGGCTCGGGGTGCTCGTAGGGCTGCTGCGTCGTACACGCAGACAAACCCAGGGCCAGGGTAATCAGGGTCAGGCGGACGGCGCTGTGCATGGCATTGCTCTCTTACGGATCGGGGCTGTCGATGGTCAGGTGTTGGGTAGCCTGGGTCGCGCTGGACAGGGGTGCACCTTGGCCGATCCACTCACCTTGGGTCGGCTGGCCAGCACGCGACACACGTGCCATCAGTTGGACTTCGGCAAAGTCGGACAGTTTCATCTGCGGCATCATCGCGTCCGCATCAGACAACTCCACCTCGATCGGCAGCTGCGCCACTGTCACCCGCTTGGCCGCCAACGGCATCGGTGGGCCATTGCTGGCGCGGGCGAAGATGAACACCGTGTCGTCCGGCTTGACCTTGTCCCGCAACGCCGCCGCCAGTTCCACCCGCACCTTCAGGCGCGCCGCGACCGGCGAGGGTTCGTTCGCCCGCGCCGGCGAGCTGCCCAGGCGCTCGGCAGCGCGGTCGATGCCGCCTTGCAATGCCGCGCGCGATGCATCGCCCTCGGGCAACTGCGCCAGCAAACGCTGCCAGTAATCGATGGCTTGCTGGTAACGCTCGCCTTCGAAAGCGGCGATACCGCGCAGCCCCAGGCTGGTAACTTCGTTGGGGTCGCCCTTCAAGGCTTCGTCGGTGAGGGCCTGCAGCTGTGGGCTCCACTGTTTGTCAGCAGCAAAATACAGGGCTTGCGCCCACTGCCCCAGCAGCTCTGGCTGACGCCCGGCCAGGGCCACGGCACGTTCAAAAGTACGCGCAGCATCTGCCGGGCGCTGCTCGGCCATGTAGGCACGGCCGAGGAAGTACACGGCTTCGGCCGAGTCTGGCTGGGCTTGTACCACACGCTCCAGGCGCGTGGTCATTTCCTCCATCGACTTCGGCGCCTGGGCAAACTCCTGGGTCAGGGCCACCTTGTCGGCTGCGCCGAAATGCAGGTACAACCCCAACGCCAGCACCGGCACCAACACCGCGGCCAGCAGGGGGAGTGCCTTGCCCAGGTGGCCTTGGCGCGGGGCGTCAGCGCCCTCGGTGTCGGCCAGCAGCTCACGGGCGGCTTCGTCGCGGCCCTGGGCCAACTGCGCTGCGTCCAGTACCCCGGCAGCCTGCTGCGCAGCCAGTTCGGCGACCCGCTCCTGATACAGGGCCACGTTCAGGGCGGTACGGTCTTCTTCCTGTTGGCGACGACGGCCACGCAGGATCGGAATCAGCAGGAAGCTGAGGGCAGCGAGCAACAACAGGCCCGCGCTAAGCCAGAATTCAATCATGGGTCGGTTCTTTTTCCAGCAGTTTGGCGAGACGCTCGCGTTCTTCAGCAGACAATGCCTCGGTGCCTGGCGTGGCACTGCCACGGCGCCGGCGCACGATCAGCGCCAACACCACGAACCCGCCCGCCAGCAGCAGCCCTGGGCCGAACCACAGCAGCCAGGTGCGACCACTGAGCGCCGGCTTGTAGCGCACGAAATCGCCATAGCGGTCGACCATGAAGTCCACGATCTGCTGGTTGCTCTTGCCCTCGCCCAGCATGCGGAAGATCTCCCGGCGCAGGTCGGCAGCGATGGGGGCGTTGGAGTCGGCAATGTCCTGGTTCTGGCACTTCGGGCAGCGCAGTTCCTTGGTCAACGCCTGGTAACGCTGGCGCTCTGCCTCGTCGCGGAACTGGTAGGTATCGATGGCCGCCTTGGCCACGCTGGCCAGGCTCATGCCCAGCAGCACCGCTGCCAGCCAACGCCTCATGGTTTGGCCTCGTCGACCAGGCCCTGGTACAGCGGCGCCAGTTGCTCACGCCACACCGTGGCATCGACGATGCCCACATGCTTGTAGCGGATGATGCCCTTGGCATCGATCAGGAATGTTTCCGGCGCGCCGTACACCCCCAGGTCCAGGCCCAGGCTGCCCTGCTCGTCACGGATGTCCAGCTGGTAGGGGTTGTGGAAATCGGCCAGCCATTTGCGCGCTGCGGCGTTGTCGTCCTTGTAGTTGACCCCGTGAATCACC
This sequence comes from Pseudomonas sp. p99-361, assembly GCF_003935475.1. Taxonomy (NCBI): domain Bacteria; kingdom Pseudomonadati; phylum Pseudomonadota; class Gammaproteobacteria; order Pseudomonadales; family Pseudomonadaceae; genus Pseudomonas; species Pseudomonas sp. p99-361. The sequence goes on from NZ_RHQO01000034.1 coordinate 10,331, forward strand.
ACGCCCTGCTGCGCCAGCTGGTTCAGGTACGGGTGCTCCACCTTGCACGACGGGCACCAGGTGGCCCACACGTTGACCAGTGCCGGGCGGCCGTGCAGGTCAGCCTCGGTCAGGGTACGGTCGCCCTGGGTCGAGGCCAGGGAAAACGCCGGGAACGCTTTGCCGATCATTGCCGAGGGCAGCTCGTCTGGCTTGAGGAACAGGCCCTTGTAGAGAAACACCGCCACCAGCAGGAACACTGCCAGGGGCACTACCATGATCCAACGCTTCATGCAGCTGCTCCAGACACGCCCAGGGCTTCACGCACCCGGGTCTTGACCTTGACGCGGTAGCGCCGGTCGAGGGCCGCCAGCAACCCGCCCAGGCCAGTCAACAGACCGCCCAGCCAGATCCAGCGGACATAAGGCTTGATATGCACGCGCACCGCCCAGGCGCCGTTCTCCAGCGGCTCGCCGAGGGCCACGTACAGGTCGCGGGTGAAGCCGGCATCGATGCCGGCTTCGGTCATCATCGACTGCTGCACGGTGTACAGGCGTTTTTCCGGGTGCAGGGTGGTCACAGCCCGGCCATCGCGGCTGACCACGATCGTGCCTTTGTCGGAGATGAAGTTGGGCCCTTCGAAGTGCTTGGCACCTTCGAACAGGAAGTGGTAGCCACCCAACTCGACGCTCTCGCCCGGCGCCATGCGCAGGTCGCGTTCGGCGCTGTTGTTGCTCGACAACACCACGCCCAGCGCGCACACCGCCAGGCCCAGGTGCGCCAGCTGCATGCCCCAGTAACTGCGGCCCAGCCCCGGCAGGCCCTTGACCAGCCCCTTGTGGCGCGTCTTGTCGAGGATGTCACGCAGCCCGCCGAGCACCACCCAGGCAGCCAGGGCGAAGGCAGTCAGCGTCGGCCAGTCGAAGTCATCGACGATCAGGCCGGCCAGCGGTGCAAGGATGGCGCTGCCCACCAGCACCGGGCTCATCATGCTCACCAGCCATTTGCCCGGGGTGTCCTTCCAGCGCACCACCACGCCAATGCTCAACACCACCATCAGCAGCGCCATCAACGGCAGGAACAACGCATTGAAATACGGTGGGCCCACCGACAACTTGGCCCCGGTAAGGGCATCGAGCACCAGGGGGTAAAGGGTGCCGAGCAGGATCATGGATGCCGCCACCACCAGCACCAGGTTGTTGGCCAGCAGCAGTGTTTCCCGCGACCACAGGGCAAAGCCCACCTGGCTTTTGACTACCGGCGCGCGCAGGGCGAACAAGGTCAGCGACCCCCCGACCACGAACAGTAGGAAGATCAGAATGAAAATGCCCCGCGACGGGTCTGCGGCAAACGCGTGCACCGAGGTCAGCACGCCGGAACGCACCAGGAAGGTGCCCAGCAGGCTCAGCGAGAACGCGGCAATCGCCAGGAGCACGGTCCAGCTCTTGAACACCCCGCGCTTTTCGGTCACCGCCAGCGAGTGGATCAGCGCAGTGCCCACCAGCCAGGGCATGAACGAGGCGTTTTCCACCGGGTCCCAGAACCACCAGCCACCCCAGCCCAGTTCATAGTAGGCCCACCATGAGCCCAAGGTAATGCCCACCCCCAGAAACGCCCAGGCGACGATGGTCCATGGCCGCGACCAGCGCGCCCAGGCGGCATCCAGGCGGCCACCGAGCAAGGCGGCGATGGCGAAGGCAAAGGCCACCGAGAAGCCCACGTAGCCCATGTACAGCATGGGCGGGTGCACGATCAGGCCGAAGTCCTGCAGCAGCGGGTTGAGGTCGCGGCCGTCGGTCGGCACCTGCGGCAGCATACGCTGGAACGGGTTGGAGGTGATGATCAGAAAGCTCAGGAAACCTACGCTGATCATGCCCATCACTGCCAGCACGCGGGCCAGCATCACCTGCGGCAACTGCCGCGAGAACACCGACACGGCAAAGGTCCAGCCACCGAGAATCAGCGCCCACAACAACAAAGAGCCTTCGTGGGCGCCCCACACGGCGCTGAACTTATAGTACCACGGCAAGGCGCTGTTGGAGTTGCTGGCCACGTAGGCCACCGAAAAGTTGTCGGTCATGAAGGCGTGGGTCAGGCAGGCGAAGGCGAACGCAAGGAACGCGAACTGCCCCCAGGCCGCAGGCCGTGCCAGGCTCATCCACAGACTGTCGCCGCGCCAGGCGCCAAGCAGCGGCACGCTGGCCTGCACGGCTGCAAAGCAGATGGCCAGGATCATCGCCAGCTGGCCCAGTTCAGGTATCACCAGTGCGGCGTTCATGGCTTGCTCCCCCCGCCAGCGGCTGCCTGGCCGCTTTCCTTGAGGGCCTTGGTAACCTCGGGCGGCATGTATTTCTCGTCATGCTTGGCCAGCACTTCATCGGCTACCACCACGCCCTGGTCATTGAGCTTGCCCAGGGCGACGATGCCCTGCCCTTCGCGGAACAGGTCGGGCAGAATGCCGCGGTAGGTGATCGGCACCGATTTGTTGAAATCGGTGACCACGAAGCGTACGTCCAGCGAGTCGGACGAGCGTTGCACCGAGCCTTTCTCGACCATGCCGCCCGCGCGGATACGGGTGTCCAGCGGCGCTTCGCCATTGGCAATTTGAGTGGGGGTATAGAACAGGTTGATGTTCTGCTGCAGTGCGCTCAAGGCAAAGCCGACGGCAACCCCGACGCCGACCAACAGGCCGGCGATGAGCAACAGGCGTTTCTTGCGCTGCGGATTCACTGGTTGTTCTCCCGGCGCAAACGGCGCGCCTCTTCTTGCAGGTAGCGACGGCGAGCCAGCAGCGGCGCGGCGACATTCAGCGCCAGCACCACCAGGCAGATGCCATAGGCCGACCACACGTACAGGCCGTGGTGGCCCATGGCAAGGAATTCGCCGAAGGTGGCAAAGCTCATGGTGCGGCCCTCCGCCCAAGGCTGTTCAAGACTTCGTCCTTGACCCAACTGGCGCGCGCCTCGCGCTTTAGCACTTCCAGGCGCATGCGCAGCAGCAGCACAGCGCCGAAGAAGCAGTAGAAACCCAGCGCCGTGCACAGCAGCGGCAGCCACATTTCTGCCGGCATCGCCGGTTTTTCGGTGAGGGTGAAGGTGGCGCCCTGATGCAGCGTGTTCCACCACTCCACCGAGTACTTGATGATCGGGATGTTCACCACGCCGACGATCGCCAGCACCGCACAGGCTTTGGCTGCGCTGTCACGATTACTGATCGCCTGGCCCAGCGCAATAATGCCGAAGTACAGGAACAGCAGGATAAGCATGGACGTAAGTCGGGCATCCCACACCCACCAACTGCCCCAGGTCGGCTTGCCCCAGATGGCACCGGTGACCAGCGCCATCGCGGTCATCCAGGCGCCGATCGGGGCGGCACATTGCAGGGCGACATCGGCCAGCTTCATCTTCCACACCAGCCCCACCACCCCGGCCACGGCCAGCAGCACATAGCAGGACTGCGCCAGCATCGCCGCCGGCACGTGGATATAGATGATGCGGAAGCTGTTGCCTTGCTGGTAGTCCTGGGGGGCGAAGGCCAGGCCCCAGGTGATGCCGACCAGCAGCAGAAGCACGGCGGCAGTGGCCAGCCATGGCAGCATGCGGCCGCTGATGGCATAGAACCATTTCGGGGAGCCCAGCTTGTGGAACCACGTCCAGCTTATTTTCATCAGGGTACATCCAGGGTATTTGCCGGGCTTGAGAGCCCGGGACTCGTTATTCGCCGACGCTGATCTTCAGCCCGGCCGCTATCGCAAAGGGTGCCAGGGTCACGGCCAGGGCGGTGAGGCTGGCGAGCCAGAGCAAATGGCCGGTTGCCGGCATATTCTGCAACGCCGCTTGCAACGCACCACTGCCCAGGATCAATACAGGGATATACAACGGCAAAATCAGCAACGCCAGTAACAAACCACCGCGCTTGAGGCCAACGGTCAGCGCCGCGCCTACAGCACCCAGCAAGCTCAGCACTGGCGTACCCAGCAGCAGTGAAGCAAGCAGCACCGGCAGGCAGTGGCCGGGCAAGCCGAGCATCAAGGCCAGCAGCGGCGCCAACAATACCAGCGCCAGCCCGGAAAAGATCCAGTGCGCCAGCACCTTGGCCAGCACCAGCAGCGCCAGCGGGTGCGGCGACAGCACCCACTGCTCCAGCGAGCCGTCCTCGAAATCACTGCGGAACAGGCCGTCCAGCGACAGCAGCACCGCCAGCAACGCGGCCACCCACACCAGGCCCGGCGACAAGGTTTGCAACAATTGGCTCTCGGGGCCAACCGCCAGCGGGAACAGGGCCACGACGATGGCGAAGAACACCAGCGGGTTGGCCAATTCGGCCGGGCGCCGGAACAACAGGCGCGCTTCACGGCGCAGCAACAGGATGAATACGCTCATGCCGCCCATTGCCCCAGGTTCAGTTCACGGTAACCGCCTGGCTTGCGCGTCAGCGTATGGTGGGTGGTCAGCACGACGGTGCCGCCCTGCTCGCAGTGCGCCGCCAGGTGTGCTTCCAGTTGCGCCACGCCTTGCTTGTCGAGGGCGGTGAACGGCTCATCGAGAATCCACAGCGGCGGCCCGGCCAGGTGCAAGCGGGCCAGGGCCACGCGGCGCTGCTGGCCGGCCGACAGGGTGTGGCAAGGCACGTCTTCGAACCCGCGCAGGCCCACCGCCGCCAGCGCCGCCCAGATAGCCTCGCGGCTGGCCGGTTGATGCAGGGCGCACAGCCAGGTGAGGTTTTCCTCGGCGGTCAGCAGGTCCTTGATGCCGGCGGCATGGCCAATCCATAGCAGGAGGCTGGCCATGGCATGACGCTGCTCAGCCAACGGCTTGCCCCCCAGCAGGATCTGCCCGGCCGTTGGCTGCATCAGCCCGGCCAACAGGCGCAGCAGGCTGGTCTTGCCACTGCCGTTGGGCCCACTGATCTGCAGCATGTCGCCCGCGCCCAGCTCGAAATCGAGTTGCTCGAACAGCAGGCGCCAGTCGCGCTCGCAGGCCAGGCCTGCGGCTTGGAGGTGGAAGGTCACGGTTTCGCCTTATGTGTAGAGGGCCTCAGGTCGGTGTTGCCTGGTTGGCAGGCGAGCCAACCTGAAGCCCGTGTCTCAAGTCGCCCGGTGCGCTGCCGTTATACTGGCAACCACGGGCGGTCGGCATTATTGCACGCGCCGCTGCGCTGCCAAGAGGCCGGGTCCGACAGGTTGTATACAATCATGACTGAAATCAATAGTCTCGGCGCACAAACTGCGCTTGGCAACCAAGCCACCAAGGCGGCCATGACCGGCGAGGTCCTGCGCCTGGTCCAGCCCCAGCCTGGTTTGCTGGCGCCCGGCGAAACCGCGCAAGCCCAAGTGCTGGCGTTGCGCCAGAGCGGCCAGGAGTTCCAGCTGCTCCTGCGGCTGGTCCAGGCCAACGGCGCACAGACCCAGCTGCAGGCCAGCGCCGGCCAACCCCTGGCCCCAGGTAGCCAGGTTACCGTCAGCCAGACCGAAGGCAATCGCCTGGCCATTTTATTGCAGCAGGCCACTGCCAGCCAGGTCGCCACCCTGACCCGCCTGGATACCCGCGAGGTGCCTGTCGGCACGCTCCTGCAAGGCAAGGTCCTGACCAACCAGGCATTGGCCCAGGCGCCTGGGCAGGCGCCGGTCTATCGGGCACTGATCAGTTTGCTCAACAGCGCCCAGGCCGGCGCCACCCTGAGCGTCGACAGCCCGCGCCCGCTGGCGGTTGGCAGCCTGCTCAGCGCGCTGGTGCAAGGTGATCAGTCACTGCGCTTCGTACCACTGAGCGGCAGGCAGGACCAACTGAGCATCGCTCAGCAGCTAATGACCCAACAGAACCGCCAGGCCTCGCTGCCCGGCCTGCTCGACGCGCTGCAGCAGCTCACCCGCAACGCCGACGCCCCTGGCGACCTGCGCGCCAGCGCCGAACGCCTGCTGGCCGGCCTGCCGGACGTACGGCAACTGGCGGACGCCAAAGGCGTGGCACAAGCCCTGAGCAACAGCGGCGCCTTCCTTGAAGCAAAATTGCTGGGGGGCTACCCAGCCGCTGTCGCCACCGACCTCAAGGCCCACCTGCTGCGGCTGGTGGCGCAGGCACCGAACCTGCCGCCCGGCACGCCAAGCCTGGCTCCGGACAGCCTGGCCGTGACCATGCCCGCCGTGGCACGCGGAGCCCTGGGCCTGCTCGAACGGGTCAGCCCCAAGCCACAGCCCGGGGCATTCCCGCTGCCGTCGCGGTTGCTGAATGCGCTGGAAGACGAAGGCGACCTGCAACAGCTGCTGCGCTTGGCCGCAGCGGCCATTTCCCGCCTGCAGAGCCACGCCATGAGCAGCCTGCAACAAAGCGGCACACTGGAAAACGGCAACCTGCAGACCACGTGGCAAACCGAAGTGCCGATTCGCCACGGCCAAGAGTTCATTCCCTTGCAGGTCAAACTGCAGCGCGAAGAAACGCCGCGCCAGCAGGCCGATCGTGAACATGAAGCAGCAGACTCGCTGCGAGCCCTTTGGCGTATCGACCTGGCTTTCGACCTGCCCCCGCTGGGCCCCATGCAGGTCCAGGCCCAGTTGAATCAAGGACAGCTGTCGGGCCAGCTGTGGGCCGAGCGCGAGCCGACGGCGCGCCTGATCGACAGCCAGCTGGGCAGCCTGCGCGAACGCTTGCATGCCCGCGGCGTGGAGGTCGGCGACCTCGAATGCCGCGCGGGCATCCCGCCGCAAGGGCCCCGTACCCGAGTAGAACAACGCTGGGTGGACGAAAACGCATGAACGACCGACAACCCCGCCAGGCCATTGCCTTGAGCTACGATGGCCAGCAGGCGCCGAGCCTGACGGCCAAAGGTGACGACAGCATAGCCGAGGCCATACTGGCCCTGGCCCGCGAGCACGAGGTTCCGATCTATGAAAACGCCGAACTCGTACGCTTGCTGGCGCGCCTGGAACTGGGCGAGCAGATCCCCGAGGCGCTGTACCTGACCATCGCCGAAATCATCGCCTTTGCCTGGCAACTGCGTGGCAAGGTGCCCGTGGGCTTCGACGACGAACCGCCGGGCGAGCGCGACATTACCCCTGCGCCTTCGCCGATGAACGTGCTGCCAGGGGATGACAGCATTAATTAGCACTTGACCGGTGTGCCCGCTGGCTACCCTGCAACGCCCGATAGCCACGGACACCCAATGATGAACTTCCCACAACCCATGAAGCAGCGCCTGTTGCACAGTGCGCTGGCCCAGATGCCGCGCCCGGACACATTGGCCGACAAGCTTTTGCGCGATTGGCTAGCGCAACGCGGTGTGCTCCTGTCCCCCGCGGATATCGACGTCGTCACGTTCCACTACCAGGACCCAGAGCGCGAAGAAGGCCAGCCCTGGCTCCCCCCCCAGGCCAAGGTGATTCAACGCGTCAGCCTGACCGACGCCCTGCTGGCCAACTGGCAAGGGGAACCCTGTACAGGCAGTGGCGGATTCCACTTTGGCGATTGGGCGGGTATGGCGCCGCTGCACGCGGTGACATTTGTCGACCGTATGCGGCCACCCCCCCTGCTTTCCAACGCGATGTCTTACCTGATCTTCAACGGCCTGTATCGGCGTACCCCGAAAAAGGAGCTCAGCCCGGCGACACTGCTGCCCATCCGCGCCGAAGTCTTCCAGGACTATGTATGGGGTTTGCACCTGCACGAACGGCTGAAGGCGCAACTGGACAGCTATTGGCAGCAGAGCCGGACAGACTACGCACGCGCACTGGAAATTGCCTTCATCACCGCCTGCAACAACCAAGTCAGTGAGGGTAGCCTGAGTGTCCCTGCCTGGCGCCTGGCCTGGCAGGCCGGCGGCCTGTTGCCCCTGGACACGCGGGCGATAACCACCCGCCTGCTGAATGTGTACGGTTATCACAGTACATCGATCATCTACATAAAGGCCGACGACAGCAGCACCGTCGTCCTTTATTTGCCGGGCAACGCGTCGCCCCTGCACGAGTTCCCGGACCTGTCTGCGCTCAAGCACTGGTTTGCCGAGCAATGCAAAGACCCAACCCGCCGCGAGTGGCTGCAGCAATGCTTCTCGCCCGCGGACTGGGCGGACGGGCTGGAATTCAGCGGCCTCGTCACGGCCTTGAAAGGGCTGGGCTGCTATCCCGCGGCGCATCGCCTGCCCGACGATCAACCTGGCTTTGCCACCAGTGGCATATGGGACCCTGAAGAGACGATCGAATTCGGATCGCCCACCCACAGCTTGCCTATCGACGGTAACCTGTTCGACCACTTGGCCGATCGCCAGAAACAGCGCAGCTACGATGACCTGGATTACCGCGTCATCACCAACCGCCAGGTCAACAAAACGCACTGGGGCAGCTACCTGAACGTTGCCCAGTGCCTGCTGGCGCCTTTATGCGTGGTGGTACCCGAGCTTCTGCCGGTGATGGTGCTGGGCGGCGTGGCACAATTCAGCCTGGGCATGGACCAGGTGATCAACGGCCACTCGCTGGACGAAAAGGCCGAGGGGGTCGAAAACCAGGTCTTCGGCCTGTTCAATGCCTTGCCCTTGCCCATCGGCATTGCCCGCGCCAGCCAGGCGTTCCACTACCGTTTGCCAGGTTTGCTACAGCCGACCCAGTTGGCGGATGTGCTGGGCGAAGCGGCCAATGTAAGCGTGCCAACGGATGCGTTGCAGCTGGTACCGGCACAAGCGGCGTTCCGTGACACGGTGCGGATTACGACAGGCTCGCAAAGTGTAGTGGTGACCCGCGTGGGGGATAATCTGGGCCACTACTTCGAGGGTACATTCCAGGCGCCCCAGGGCATCAAGACGCAACCCGTGGTGTATGACCTGCACACCGACAGTTTCATCAAGCTCTCTGAATACAGGCAACCCACACCTGAGCGCTGGGTAATCGACAGCGGCGGATCAGCAGCTCTGGTGCGGATTGCCGACGCCCAGCGGGTCGTCACCGACGCACAGCGCATGGGCACCCTACGGCAGCTAGGTATCCAGCTGGATCTACCCATGGACTACACGCACTTCGACACCCTGGAGCGCACGCCAATTCCGCGCATCGTTTCCAGTCTATGGGTGGGTGACAAGGCCATTTCCCCGGTTTTCCTGGAGGCGCTGGTGCACAATGCCGAAGCCCTGGAAGACACTGGGTACCAGTACCAACTGTTCCTTTCGCGGCAGAGCCCGAGGGCCTATAGCGCCAACCTCACGCTGCTCAGGAGCAGAACACTCCACATGAGCGTCCTGCCGCTCGAGGATCAACCGTTCTACCAGGCGTTCGCCAGTTCGCCCTATTTCGCCCAGTACCAGGCGGCGCTGGGGATCACCAACCCAGGCATCACCAATTTCAGCTCGGCCAGCGACATCCTGCGCTACCGCATGCTCAAGCAGATCGGTGGGTTCTATCTGGATGCCGACGACCGGCTGCTCAACGCCGCTTCGGGGCCAGGCAACCCACCGCTGGCCAGCCAGACCTTGCGCACGACCGCCGATGGCTTGCTTTTGTACCCCCCGGTCTGTAATGACCAACTGGGTTTCTACATTCAGTACAACAGCAGCATGATCGGCAGCCACCCGGGCAATCCCACCCTGGACGCCATTTCCGAGGCGATCCTGCAACGCTTCCAGCAAGACCCGACGTTCTACACCGAACGGCCCGACCGGGTCTTCAACCCTGTGGCCTTCAACGCTTATGCCCGCCGCCTCAGCCGCTTGAGCGGGCCGGGTGTACTCAATGACGTGATCGACGCGCGCCTGCCCTGGCTACGGCAGTTGCGCGAAATGTGCAGGCTGCTGGTTTCCCCCATCTACGACATTCACGGCGCCCTGGACACCAGCCAGTTGACCCGGCTGATCCGTGAGCATGTGCCGCTCGACCGTTTCTTCGAGGCCGGCCGGGCACATAGCTGGGAACAGAACTGAAGGGTGATAGCGGGCGTATGTAGTTATCTACCACTGGCGTGCAGCGTGATCCAGCAACCTTGCAGCACCCACTCACGCAAGGTAACCACGATGCGCACTACCGGGATCAACGCCACTGGCGTGCACTATGTCCGCGATCATCTGAACCATGTCCCTCGGCCCGATCGGCAGGCCAGTCAGGCCGTCAGGCAATGGTTCGCCGAGCAGGGCCACGACCTCGACCCCGACCGGGTCGATGTGGTGACCCTGCACTACCGTTCCGACCACAAGGGCGGCAGCCTGGCAGAGGTCAGGCAATGCGTCAGCCTGACCCAGGCCGTGCTCAGCAACTGGCAGGGCGAAAGCAATAACGACCTGTTCGGCGCCTTGTTCCGTGCGCCCTGGGCTGGCACCCTGCCAGAAAGCCCGGTGCGGATCGTCAACGCCCTGCCCGCCCGGGGTTTCAACCACTATGGCGCCGAGTTTTCGGTGTTCAACGGGCTGTTCCACCGCACCGAACCAGCGCGCTACGACGCCACCACCCATGTGCCGATAGCCGCCGAAAGCTTCCAGCAGTTCATCGAGAACCTGGACTTCCAGGCACCCTTCAAGAATACCCTGCACACCTACTGGCGCGACCACATGGGCGCCCACCGCCTGGCTTGCAAGCTCAATTTCATTGCCGCCTGCAACAAGCAGGTCAGCGAAGGCAGCCTCAGCGAAGCGGCACGTAAACTGCTGTGGCAAGCGGCCGATTTGATGCCGCGGGTCGACAAGCTGCGCATGAGCACCCTGAGCATCTATGGCTACGCCGCCACCGACCTGCTGTACCTGTGCAACCCAGGCACGGACCTGACAGTGCTCTACATACCTGGCAACAGTTCACCCTTGCTGGAGTTCGCCAGTGAAAACACGCTGAAAGACTGGATTGGCGAGCAATGCAAAGACCCGCTCAAGCGTGAAGCCCTGAAACAGCATTTCCGCCTGGCCGACAGGCCGCAGGGCGTGGATTTCAGCGGGTTGGATACCGCACTCGATGGACTGGCCGAATATCCCCGGCGCCACGCCTTGCCACCGGAGCACGGCATGTTCAACAACGACGGTATCTGGCCGCCGCGCACCTATGTCAACTACCGGCCGAGCCGCTACAACCCGAGGATCACCGGCGACTTGTTCCAGGCGCTGGCCGAGCGCCAACGCCAACGCAGCTTCGATGACGCCGACTTCATCATCACCAGCGACAGCCAGGTCAGCAAAGCCAAGTGGCGGGGCTACCTGCTCACCACCCTCAACTTGCTGGCACCGCTGTGCCTGGTGGTGCCCGGCCTGGCACCGGTGTTGGCGCTCGGCGGCATTGCGCAGTTGGGCCTTGGCTTGGATGAGGCGATCAATGGCAAGACCCTGCAGGCACGGCAGGACGGTGTCGCCAACATCACCTGGGGGCTGTTCAATGCTGTGCCATTGCTGTTGACTGGGGCGGCCAAAGCCTCGGCACTGTTCGCGTTCAAAAGCGATGGCTTCGTGCCGCCGATTCGGCTCAACGACCAGATCGGTTACCCAATGAGCCCGGTGCGCCCCCCCGTATTGCTAGCCCCGGCGCCCGAAGGTGCGCCCTACTTCCATATCTGCGAACCGATCCCGCCGCTGCCGCAGGCCGACCCGCTCACCGCCGACGCCGTGATCCGCAGGCCGAGGTACAACGGCATGCCGGACACCCTGGAATCGGTGATCGACGACTACATCAAGGAGGTGGTGTATGACCTTGAACGGGATGCCTTCATCCTGGACGAGGACATCAACGACGTTGAGCCCGTTGGCTACGTGGCAAGCCCTGATGCTCGCGGCCTGGTACCCGAGCCCCGCGAGCGCGTAGTCACCGATGCGATGCGCACCGCCACCCTGCGCGCGCTGGGTATCGACCTGGTGCTGCCGGGTGAAATCCCACGCGCCCCCGCCAACAGCTTGCCCATCCCCAAGCGGATTTCCTGCCTCTGGGTAGGTGACAAGACCTTGCGCCCGGCCTTGCTGAGCAACCTTGCCCACAATGTCGCGGCGCTGGAAAACAGTGATTACAGCCTGCGCCTGTTCCTGTCCACGGCCAACCCTGGCGCTCACGAAGAAAACCTGCGTCTGCTGGCCGAACAGGCGCCGGGGCTGCAGGTGCTACCCCTGGAAGAGCAAGCGTTCTTCAGGGCATTCCAGCAGACCAAGTACTATGCCCAGTACGACGCGGCCCTGGACGGCAATGGTGGCGTGGCCACCAACTATGCGTCGGCAAGCGATGTGCTGCGCTACCCGCTGCTACACCATGAAGGGGGGCTGTACATGGACGTCGACGACACGCTACGGGTGCCAGGCAAGGCCGGGCAACCCCAGGTGGGGGAACCACCGGCAACGCCCACCGAAGCGATTCAAGACGTAGCGCTGTGCATCCCGGCAGATGGCTTGCTGCTGGCGCCGCCGATGGCCAACGAGAAACTGAGCATGAACTGCCTGTATAACACCAGCCAGATCGGTAGCCACCCTGGCAACCCGACCCTGGAGGCGATCAGCGAGGAAATGCACGCACGCTTCCGCCTGCATTCGGACTTCTATGACCACAGGCCCAGCCTGGCCGAAGACCCCTCGAACTTCTACCGTTATGCCAGCCGCCTGAGCTACCTGACCGGCCCGCGCCTGCTCAGCGACGTGATCGACCAGCAATTGCCCAACCTCGCAACCTTGCGCCAGATGGTCAACCTGTACAACATCCCGCGCATCAATACCGCCACCTTCATCAACACCAGCGCGTTGAGGGAGGCCGTGCACCAGCAATTGCCGCTCAACCGCATCGCCACTGTCGGCGGCAATCACTCCTGGGTCCAGACCTGAGCCTGGGCGCAGGCCTGAGCGGGCCTTGAAGCGGCCCGCCAGGCTCAGTCGCTACGGTGCAGCTTGCTCATCAGCTCTGCCTCGGCCTGGGTCAGGCCGCAACTCTCGGTCAGCTCGGCGATGCTGGCGCCCATGCCGACCAGCTTGGCTGCCTGGGAGAACGTCACGTTATGAGGGTCGCGTTGCTCCAGTTGCTGGATCCGGTCCGGCAAGGGGGCAACCGCCACGTTCAGCTCGTGCAGCGCGTCCCCCATGCGCACCGTGACGTTCTGGTAGTCATCCAGGCGTTTGGCGAGGTCCTTGATGCGCTGGTCGCGCAAGGCATCGCCCACAGCCTGCTGCGCGGCCACTTCGCGCTGGCGCTTGCTGTAGTTGAGGAAGAACCAGAGGCTCAAGGCCCACAGCAACGCCAGAAAGATTACCGCAACCTCGAAGATCAACTCAGATGTTCTCCAGCTCGGACCACTCTTCCTCAGTCATCATCTTGTCCAGTTCGACCAGGATCAGCAGCTCGCCGTTCTTGTTGCACACGCCCTGGATGAACTTGGCCGACTCCTCGTTACCCACGTTCGGCGCGGTTTCGATTTCCGACTGGCGCAGGTAGACCACCTCGGCCACGCTGTCGACCAGGATACCGACCACTTGCTTGTCGGCCTCGATGATGACGATACGGGTGTTGTCGGTGACTTCGGTCGGCATCAGGCCAAAGCGCTGGCGGGTATCGATCACCGTTACCACGTTGCCTCGCAGGTTGATGATGCCCAGCACATAGCTGGGCGCACCCGGCACCGGCGCGATCTCGGTGTAACGCAGCACTTCCTGCACCTGCATCACGTTGATGCCGTAGGACTCGTTGTCCAGCCGGAAGGTTACCCACTGCAGGATTGGATCTTCAGAACCTTGTGCAGACGACTTTTTCATTCCCCTAGCCCTCTAAATCCGCTTTCTGGCGGTTGTGTTCGGTGTCATTTGTTTGTCGTGCAGCTGCTTGACCGCGCCGCTGGCGATCAGCTCGGCCAGCGCGGCAACGTCGAGCAATGCACACATGTGTTCAATAACCGTGCCGGCCAACCACGGGCGCTGGCCACGCTGGCTGCGCCACTTGATTTCCGACGGGTCCAGGCGCAACGAACGGCTGACCTGGTGCACGGCCAGCCCCCATTCGTAGCCCTGCACCGAAATCACGTACTGCAGGCCCTGGCGGAAATCGTCGCGGTAGCGGTCGGGCATCACCCAGCGCGCCGTATCCAGGACCTTGAGGTTGCCCGCCTGGCAGGTGAGGATGCCAAGGAACCATTCGGGCTGACCGAACAGCGGTGTCAGCTCCTGGCCGGCCAGGGTGTAGATCGAGCCCAGGCACACCAGTGGTACGGCCAGGGTCAGGCCGGCGACATCGAACAACAGGCATTCGAAGGGTTCGGCGGCCCAGGCCGGGCGGCCGTCGACAGTGGCCGGTGGCACGGGCGGCGCTGGCAGGTGCACGTCGACCAGTGGCAGCGCCGGTTCCAGCGCAGGCGCTTCGCCCAGCACTGGAATGGCCGCCTCGGCCACCACCTCCTGCTCCACCACCGTCACCACCGGCGGGTCTACCGGCATCACGCTGGGCAACACCGCCAGGCGGGGTTCGGCGAAAGGCCGAGGCGCAGGGCGGGCAACGGCCACGAGCGGTTCGGCAGGTTGCGGCTGGCGGGCATCGCGGGCCTGTTCCTCGCGCACGGCTTCAGCGAACTCATCGGCTGCAGCGGGCTCTACGGGGGGCTGCAACAGCGCCTCGTCTTCGGTGGCCTCCTGCAGCAGGCCATCCAGATACGATTGCAAGGCCATCTGTGGCCGGGTGCCGGTGTACCGGGTCTGGGTCATCAGGCCACCTGCGCTGCGGGTTTGTAGGTCAACAGGTGCTTGAGCAGTGCCCGGTAGGCGACCAGCCCACGGCTCTTGGCGTCGAACTGCGAGGGCGTCACGCCCTTGCGGCTGGCGTCGCGCAGGCGCGTATCGACCGGGATGTAGCCCTGCCATACATGCTGGCCGTAGGTGTCACGCAGCAGCTTGAGGGTGCCCAGCGAGGCCTGGGTGCGGCGGTCGAACAGCGTCGGCACGATCTGGTACGGCAGCGCCTGCTTGCGTGACCGGTTGACCATGGCCAGGGTCGCGACCATGCGCTCAAGCCCCTTCACCGCAAGAAACTCGGTTTGCACCGGGATCACTAACTGCTGGCTGGCGGCCAGGGCATTGACCATCAGCACGCCGAGCAAGGGTGGGCTGTCGATCAAGGCAAAGTCGAAATCCTGCCACAACTGCGCCAGACTCTTGGCGATCACCAGGCCCAGGCCATTCTGCCCCGGCGACTGGCGCTCCAGTACGGCCAGCGCGGTGCTCGACGGCAACAGCGAAATCCGCTCGTCGCTGGTGGGCAGCAGCAGTTGCCCCGGCAAGCCCTCAGGCACGCTGCCTTTGTGCAGGAACAGGTCGTAGCAACTGTGCTCAAGGGCATCAGGGTTGTGGCCGAAGTAACTGGTCATCGAACCGTGCGGGTCCAGGTCGACGACGACCACGCGCTTGCCGGCCTCGGCCAGCAGGCCGGCCAAAGCGATGGTCGTGGTGGTCTTGCCGACGCCACCTTTTTGATTGGCTACTGCCCAGACTCTCATCAAGCAAACTCTATGTATTGATTTGAAAGCGCGTGCGATCGATGTGGCAGCGGGCGAGCCCGCGAACACCGACGAAGCCGGTGACAATCACCGCGTCGCCTGCTTCGCGGGCTCGCCCGCTGCCAGAGGGGACGGCGTCACAGTCAAAATTGTGCTTGTAGCAGTGCCAGAGAATTGACGAATCACTGCCCCGCCACCGTTGCTGGCGTAGCCGGTGCACTTTGTGTGCCAGCCCGGCGCAAGGCAGCATCCGGTGTTGCATTGGCGCTGCCCGAGCCCGTCAGGCTGCGGCGCACTTCCAGGTTTCGGGAAATCACCAACACCACCCTCCGGTTGCGCGCCCGGCCATCGGCGGTGTCATTGCTGGCCACCGGCTGGTACTCGCCATAGCCGACCGAGGCCATGCGGGCCGGGTTCACCCCCTCCATGGCCAGCAGGCGCACAATGCTCGCCGCCCGCGCCGACGACAGCTCCCAGTTGGTCGGGTACTGCGCGGTACGGATCGGCAGGTTGTCGGTGAAACCCTCGACATGTACCGGGTTGGCGAACGGCTTGAGAATATCGGCCACCTTCTCGATGATGGCGAACGCCTTGTCACTGGGCATGGCATCGCCACTGCCGAACAACAGCGATGAATTGAGCTCGATCTCGATCCACAGTTCGTTGCCGCGCACAGTCATCTGGTTGCTTTTGATCAGGTCGCCAAAGGCATCGCGCACGTCATCGCTGATGGTCTTCAGCGGATCGGTATTGGTTGCCGCAAGGCCTGCTTCGGTCTGCTCGCTGTCGTTGACCAGCGGCTCGGCCGGGCGCACGGTCAATGGCTTTTCCTCGCCCACGGGGATGGGCTTCATGCTGCGCTCAGGGTCGTTGAACACCCCGAGAAGCGCCTGGGAAATGACCTTGTACTTGCCCTCGTTGATCGACGAAATCGAGTACATCACCACAAAAAATGCGAACAGCAATGTAATGAAGTCGGCGTATGACACCAGCCAGCGTTCGTGGTTTTCGTGTTCCTCGGTATGACGACGGCGGCGCATGGGTTACTCCATGAAGCCTTGCAGCTTCAGCTCGATGGAGCGCGGGTTTTCGCCCTCGGCAATCGACAACAGGCCTTCGAGCAGCATTTCGCGGTAGCGCGACTGGCGCATGACCACGGCCTTGAGCTTGTTGGCGATCGGCAGCAGCACCAGGTTGGCGCTGGCCACACCGTAGATGGTGGCGACGAAGGCCACGGCGATGCCATTGCCCAGTTGCGACGGGTCGGCCAGGTTGCCCATCACGTGGATCAGGCCCATGACCGCACCGATGATGCCGATGGTAGGCGCGTACCCGCCCATGCTCTCGAACACCTTGGCCGCCTGGATATCGCGGCTTTCCTGGGTCAGGAAATCGACTTCGAGGATGCTGCGAATGGCTTCTGGCTCGGCGCCATCGACCAGCAGCTGCAAGCCTTTGCGCGCATACGGGTCGGGCTCGCTGTCGGCCACCCCTTCCAGTCCCAGCAAGCCTTCCTTGCGCGCGGTCAGGCTCCAGTTCACCACCCGGTCGATGCCACCCGCCAGGTCGACCCTGGGCGGGAACAGGATCCAGCGCAGAATCTGCAGGGCCCGCTTGAACGAGGCCAGCGGTGACTGCAGCAGTGCTGCCGCCAAGGTGCCGCCCAGCACGATCAATGCCGCCGGCCCATTGACCAGGGCACCGACATGGCCACCCTCGAGGAAGTTGCCACCGACAATGGCAACGAAGGCGAGGATCAGGCCGATCAGGCTCAGCACGTCCATCAGACGCAGGCCTCTACCAGGTGCTTGCCGATCTCGTCCAGGCTATACACCGCGTCGGCCAGGTTGGCCTTGACGATGGCCATGGGCATGCCATAGATCACACAGCTGGCTTCATCCTGGGCCCACACCGTACTGCCGCCCTGCTTGAGCAGGCGCGCACCTTCACGGCCATCGGCACCCATACCGGTCAGCACCACCGACAGCACCTTGTCGCCATATGACTTGGCCGCCGAGCCGAAGGTGATGTCCACGCACGGCTTGTAGTTCAGGCGCTCATCGCCCGGCAGGATCTTCACCGCGCCACGGCCATCGACCATCATCTGCTTGCCACCCGGGGCCAGCAGGGCCAGGCCTGGGCGCAGCATGTCACCGTCTTCGGCTTCCTTGACGCTGATGCGGCACAGTTTGTCCAGGCGTTCGGCAAACGCCTTGGTGAACGCAGCCGGCATGTGCTGGATCAGCACGATCGGTGCAGGGAAGTTGGCCGGCAGTTGGGTCAACACCCGCTGCAGGGCTACCGGGCCGCCGGTGGAGGTACCGATGGCCACCAGTTTGTAAGGCTTGCGTTTAGGCGCCGCAGCCGCAGCGGGCACGGCTGCCGGGGCCCGAGCCGGCAACGCACTGCGCGCCGCTGCCGGGCTGCCCACACCCGCCGCCGGCGCATGGCTGCTGGCAGGTGCCGACGTTGCGGCCGGCGCAGGGCTGGCGTAACTGCCAAACCGGCGGTTGCTGCGCGCCAGCGTATGCACTTTCTCGCACAGCAGTTGCTTGACCTTGTCGGGGTTGCGCGAAATGTCCTCGAAGTTCTTCGGCAGGTAGTCCACCGCCCCCGCGTCCAGCGCATCGAGGGTGACCCGGGCGCCCTCATGGGTCAGCGAGGAAAACATCAACACCGGCGTCGGGCAGCGCTGCATGATGTGCCGCACCGCAGTGATGCCATCCATCATGGGCATTTCATAGTCCATGGTGATGACATCGGGCTTGAGCGCCAGCGCCTGGTCAATCGCTTCCTTGCCGTTGGTCGCGGTACCTACTACCTGGATCGTCGGATCCGCCGAGAGGATCTCCGAGACGCGGCGGCGGAAGAAACCGGAATCATCCACCACCAGGACCTTGACTGCCATAAACACTCCATTAGGCGGCGCGACCTGCCAAGGTGCGCCACCGAAATCAAATACGCCGCGCGGCGTAACGCTTGAGCATGCTCGGGACGTCGAGAATCAACGCAATACGACCGTCACCGGTAATGGTGGCCCCGGACATGCCCGGGGTACCTTGCAGCATCTTGCCCAGCGGCTTGATTACCACTTCTTCCTGGCCTACCAGTTGATCGACGACAAAGCCGATGCGCTGGGTGCCGACCGACAGGATCACCACGTGGCCCTCGTGTTGCTCTTCATGCACCTGGCCTTGCACCAGCCAGCGCTTGAGGTAGAACAACGGCAGTGCCTTGTCGCGCACGATCACCACTTCCTGGCCATCGACCACATTGGTACGCGACAGGTCGAGGTGGAAGATCTCGTTGACGTTGACCAGCGGGAAGGCGAATGCCTGGTTGCCCAGCATCACCATCAGGGTGGGCATGATCGCCAGGGTCAGCGGCACCTTGATGACGATCTTCGAGCCCTGGCCCTTGGCCGAGAAGATGTTGATCGAACCGTTGAGCTGGGAGATCTTGGTCTTCACCACGTCCATGCCCACGCCACGCCCGGACACGTCGGAAATCTCGGTCTTGGTCGAGAACCCTGGGGCGAAGATCAGGTTGTAGCAGTCCGACTCGCTCAGACGCTCGGCGGCGTCCTTGTCCATCAGGCCCTTCTCCACCGCCTTGGCCCGCAGGATGTTCGGGTCCATGCCCTTGCCGTCGTCGGAAATCGACAACAGGATGTGGTCGCCCTCCTGCTCCGCCGACAGCACCACGCGGCCCGTGCGCGGCTTGCCTGCGGCATCGCGCTCATCGGGCATCTCGATACCATGGTCGACGGCGTTGCGCACCAAGTGCACCAACGGGTCGGCCAGGGCCTCGACCAGGTTCTTGTCGAGGTCGGTTTCTTCGCCGACCAGCTCAAGGTTGATCTCTTTCTTCAACTGGCGCGCCAGGTCGCGAACCAGGCGCGGGAAGCGGCCGAACACTTTCTTGATCGGCTGCATGCGGGTTTTCATCACCGCGGTCTGCAGGTCGGCGGTGACCACGTCGAGGTTGGACACGGCCTTGGACATGGCCTCGTCGCCGCTGTTCAGGCCCAGGCGCACCAGGCGGTTACGCACCAGCACCAGTTCGCCGACCATGTTCATGATCTCGTCCAGGCGCGCCGTGTCGACGCGTACGGTGGTTTCCGCTTCGCTGACCGCATGCTTGTCGGCGACCGGGGCCGGCGTGCGCGCAGCTGCAGCAGGTTTGCTCGCAGCCGCGGGCACTGGCGCAGGTGCAGGAGCCGCAGCTGGCTTGGCGGCCGCCGGGCTTTGCGGCTTGGCCGCTGCCGGCGCCTTGGCCGCAGGCGGTGCCTGGACTGCTGCGACGTCACCGCCGAATTTGCCCTTGCCATGCAACTGGTCCAGCAGCGCTTCGAATTCATGCTCGCTGATTTCGTCGCTGGTGGCGCTGGCGGTGCTGTCAGGCGCCACCTCGGCAGGTGCCGCCTTAGCGGCAGGCAGGGCGTCGGCCTGGAAGGTGCCTTTGCCATGCAGCTGGTCGAGCAGCGACTCAAATTCGGCATCGGTGATTTCGTCACTGGCCGCTTCGTGGCTGACGGCAGCAGCCGGCGCTGCAACTTCGGCAGTGAACTGGCCTTTGCCATGCAACTGGTCGAGCAGCGATTCGAACTCGGCATCGGTGATTTCATCACCGCCACCACTCACGCTCTCGCCTTGCAGCTGTTCCTCGGCCGCAGCTTGTGCCTTGACCGCATCGAGCGAATCGAGCAACTGCTCGAACTCGCTGTCGGTGATGTCCAGGTGCTGCTCCTGGTCCACCACCGGTGCCGCGGCAGGCGCCTGCGCGGCAGCCACCGGCACCACCGCTTCTTCGCCACCCTGCGGTTGCGCCGCACCCGGCTCGGCAAGGCGCGCCAAGGCCGCCAGCAGCTCGGGGGTTGCCGGCGTGACTTCAGCGCGCTCGCGCACCTGGCCAAACATGCTGTTGACCGTGTCCAGTGCCTCGAGCACTACGTCCATCAGCTCCGCGTCAACCCGACGCTCACCTTTGCGCAGCACGTCGAACACGTTCTCGGCGATATGGCAGCACTCCACCAGCTCGTTCAGCTGGAGGAAGCCGGCGCCCCCTTTTACAGTGTGGAAACCGCGAAAGATCGCATTGAGCAGGTCAGCATCGTCGGGCCGGCTTTCCAGCTCGACCAATTGCTCGGACAGTTGCTCAAGAATTTCGCCGGCTTCTACCAGGAAATCCTGGAGGATTTCTTCATCGGCGCCGAAGCTCATCAAAGGTGCTCCTTAAAAACCCAGGCTGGACAGCAGATCATCGACGTCGTCCTGGCCGGACACGACGTCTTCACGCTTATCGGCATGAATCTGCGGACCTTCACCCCGAGTCGGATGTTTTTCTCGATCTTTTTCTGCGCGCAATTGATCGTGGTCATGCTGAATGCCCGCAAAGCGGTCGACCTGACTGGCCATCAGCACCAACTTGAGCAGGTTGCTTTCCACTTCGGTCACCAGGTTGGTGACGCGCTTGATCACCTGCCCGGTCAGGTCCTGATAGTCCTGGGCCAGCAGAATGTCATTGAGGTGGCCGGCGACCTTGCGGTTGCCTTCGGCGCTGTGCGTGAGGAAACTGTCGACCCGCTTGACCAGGTCGCGGAATTCTTCCGCCGCCACTTCGCGGCGCATGAAGCGCTGCCAGTCGGTGCTCAGGGCCTTGGCCTCGCTGGCCAGGTCGTTGAGCACCGGGGTGCTTGCCTCGACCAGGTCCATGGTGCGGTTGGCCGCGCCTTCCGTGAGCTTGACCACATAGGACAGGCGCTCGGTGGCATCGGTAATCTGCGACACCTCTTCGGCCTGCGGTATGGTCGGGTCGATCTGGAAACTGACGATGGCACTGTGCAGCTCGCGGGTCAGCTTGCCGACTTCCTGGTACAGGCCGCGGTCGCGGGTCTGGTTCAGCTCGTGAATCAGCTGCACCGCCTCGCCGAAACGGCCCCGCTCCAGGCTTTCGACCAACTCCTGGGCATGTTTCTTCAGGGTCGATTCGAACTCGCCCAAAGAGTTATGTGATGAATCCATGGCGCGCCCCCTGACGTGACTCAGCCGTTGACGCGTTCGAAGATCTTCTCGATCTTTTCTTTGAGCACCTGTGCCGTGAACGGCTTGACCACGTAACCATTGACGCCGGCCTGGGCCGCTTCAATGATCTGGTCGCGCTTGGCTTCGGCAGTCACCATCAGCACGGGCATGGTTTTCAGCCGGTCGTGGGCACGCACCTTGCGCAGCAGGTCGATGCCGGACATGCCAGGCATGTTCCAGTCGGTCACCAGGAAGTCATAATGGCCGTTTTCCAGCATCGGCAGTGCCGTGGTGCCATCGTCGGCCTCATCGGTGTTGGTGAAGCCCAGGTCACGCAACAGGTTCTTGATGATCCGCCGCATCGTCGAAAAGTCGTCAACGATGAGGATTTTCATGTCTTTGTTCAAGTAGACCTCCAAGCAGTCTCAAACGCGCTCGGCCCCGAGCGCGCATTCAATCAATTCGGTACAACGTGGAAAACCGCGTGGAAACAGCCGCAACCCCAGCAGGCTCAGCGCGCCCGCCATTCCCCCAGGCGGCTACGCAGACGCGCGGCACACTGGCTGTGCAACTGGCTGACCCGCGACTCGCTGACCCCCAGCACCTCACCGATCTCCTTGAGGTTGAGCTCTTCGTCGTAGTACAGCGCCAGCACCAGGCGTTCACGCTCGGGCAGGTTGGCGATGGCCTCGGTCAGGGCTAGCTGGAAGCGCTCCTCCTCGAGGCCCCGGGCAGGTTCGACCTGGCCGCTGGCGCCGTCTTCATGCAGCCCTTCGTGCTCACCGTCCTGCAGCAGGTCATCGAAGCTGAACAAACGGCTGCCCAAGGTATCGTTGAGGATCGCGTAGTAATCATCGAGGCTCAATTGGAGTTCGGCAGCAACTTCATGATCTTTAGCGTCACGGCCGGTTCTGGCCTCCACGGCGCGCATCGCGTCGCTGACCATACGGGTGTTGCGGTGCACCGAACGGGGTGCCCAGTCGCCTTTGCGCACTTCGTCGAGCATGGCGCCGCGGATACGAATGCCGGCATAGGTTTCGAAGCTGGCGCCCTTGCTGGCGTCGTACTTGTTGGCCACTTCCAGCAAGCCAATCATGCCGGCCTGGATCAGGTCCTCAACCTGCACGTTGGCCGGCAACCGCGCCAACAGATGGTAGGCGATACGCTTGACAAGGGGGGCGTAGCGTTCGATCAACTCGTACTGGGCGTCTTTCGCCGCCCGGCTGTACATCTTGAACCCGCTGGCGTTCATAGCACCGGTCCCGCGCTGGTCGGCTGCACCAGGCGCTCGACGAAGAACTCCAAGTGGCCACGTGGGTTGGCCGGCAGCGGCCAGCTGTCGACCTTCTGGGCAATCGCCTTGAAGGCCAGCGCGCACTTGGAGCGTGGGAAGGCTTCGTAAACGGCACGCTGCTTCTGCACCGCCTTGCGCACGCACTCGTCGTAGGGCACGGCGCCTACGTACTGCAGGGCGACATCCAAGAAACGGTCGGTAACCTTGGTCAGCTTGGCAAACAGGTTGCGCCCTTCCTGAGGGCTCTGGGCCATGTTGGCCAGCACGCGGAAGCGGTTCATGCCGTAGTCACGGTTGAGCAGTTTGATCAGCGCGTAGGCATCGGTGATCGAGGTCGGCTCGTCGCACACCACCAGCAGCACTTCCTGGGCGGCACGGACAAAGCTGACGACCGACTCACCGATACCCGCAGCGGTATCGATGACCAGTACATCGAGGTTGTCGCCGACTTCGCTGAACGCCTGGATCAGCCCGGCATGCTGGGCCGGCGCCAGGTGGACCATGCTCTGCGTACCGGAGGCAGCCGGTACGATGCGCACACCACCAGGGCCCTGCAATATCACGTCACGCAGCTCGCAGCGCCCTTCGATGACATCGGCCAGGGTCCGTTTGGGCGTCAGGCCCAGCAACACGTCGACATTGGCCAGGCCCAGGTCGGCATCCAGCAACATGACCCTGCGGCCGAGTTCGGCCAACGCCAGGGACAGGTTCACTGAAACGTTAGTCTTGCCGACGCCACCTTTGCCACCGGTCACGGCGATCACCTGTACGGGATGCATGCTACCCATGTTTGTAATTTACCTTGTATCGCTGGGACCCAGGCCACACGTAGGGCAATTCTGCGTACCCCTTGGCATAGCTACTTTGCACACGTTTCATACTCAACCCGCTCGCCGTGGGTTGTGGTAGAGATCAGCGAACATGTCGGCCATTGCCTCTTCGCTGGGCTCCTCCTGCTGCTGCACATTGACCGCGCGGGACACCAGCTGGTGCCCCCGCGGCAGGTGCAGGTCGTCAGGAATGCGCGGGCCGTCGGTAAGATAGGCCACAGGCAAATCATGACTGATGGCAAGGCTCAGCACATCGCCAAGGCTTGCCGTTTCATCGAGCTTGGTCAGGATGCAGCCGGCCAGGCCACAGCGCTTGTAGCTGTGGTAGGCGGCGGTCAGCACCTGCTTCTGGCTGGTGGTGGCCAGTACCAGGTAATTCTTGGCGGCGATGCCACGGCCGGCCAGGGTTTCCAGCTGCATGCGCAGGGCCGGGTCGCTGGCCTGCAGGCCGGCGGTGTCGATCAGCACCACACGCTTGCGCAGCAGCGGCTCCAGCGCTGCCGCCAGCGACTGGCCTGGGTCGACATAGGTGACTGGGACATTGAGGATGCGGCCAAGGGTCTTGAGCTGCTCCTGGGCACCGATGCGGAAGCTGTCCATGCTCACCAGCGCCATATTCTGCGCGCCGTACTTGAGCACGTAGCGCGCCGCCAGCTTGGCCAGGGTGGTGGTCTTGCCCATGCCGGCCGGGCCGACCATGGCGATCACACCGCCTTCTTCGATCGGCTCTACCTCGGGAATTTCGATCATGCGCGCCAAGTGCGCCAGCAACATGCGCCAGGCATGGCGTGGCTCTTCGATTTCGGCGGTCAGCTCCAGCAACTCGCGGGCAATCGGCCCGGACAGGCCAATGCGCTGCAGGCGCCGCCAGATGTTGGCCTGTTGTGGCTTGCTGCCCTGCAGCTGGGTCCAGGCCAGCGAGCCGAGCTGCACTTCCAGCAGTTCGCGCAGGCCCGACAGTTCGGAGCGCATGGCATCGAACAGGCGCGGGTCAACGGGCGCCGGCGCCGTGGCGGCCGTCGCCTGTGGGGCATCGACATGGGGCTCGACCAGCGGCTCGGCAGCGGTCAACGACTGCCCGGCGAACAATTGGCGGTTGTTATCGCTGCTGTCCTGGCGGTGGCCCAGCTCGGCCTGGGCCGTGGCAATGCGCGTGTGGGTCTTGCGCAGCTCTTCTTCCAGCTCGGCATTGGGCACACGCGGGGCCAGGGCGGACAGCTTGTAGTCCAGCGCGGCCGTCAGCTCGACACCACCGGCAATGCGACGGTTGCCAATGATCGCGGCATCGGCGCCCAGCTCATCACGGACCAGTTTCATGGCCTGACGCATATCGGCGGCGAAGAATCGCTTAACTTGCATTATCCACTACCTCAGCCGTTAGGGCCCACGGTGGCAACGATGGTGACTTGCTTGTTGTCCGGTATTTCCTGATACGCCAGCACATGCAAATTCGGTACAGCCAGGCGACCGAAACGCGACAGCATGGCGCGGATCGGGCCGGCGACCAGCAGAATGGCCGGCTGGCCCTGCATTTCCTGGCGCTGGGCCGCTTCGATCAGCGAACGTTGCAGCTTTTCGGCCATGCTCGGTTCCAGAAGAACACCGTCTTCCTGGCCTTGCCCGGCGCGTTGCAGACTATTGAGCAAAATCTGTTCCAACCTTGGCTCCAGGGTGATCACCGGGAGCTCCGACTCAACGCCGACAATGCTTTGCACGATGGCGCGACACAATCCGACGCGCACCGCCGCAACCAGCGCGGCGGTATCTTGACTCTTGCCAGCGTTGTTCGCGATTGCTTCGGCAATACTGCGAATATCGCGCACGGGTACCTGTTCCGACAACAGGGCCTGCAAGACCTTGAGCAGCCCCGACAAGGAAATGACACCCGGCACCAGTTCTTCTGCAAGTTTAGGCGAAGCCTTGGCCAACACCTGCAACAGTTGCTGGACCTCTTCGTGGCCAATCAGTTCATGGCAGTGCTTCTGCAGGATCTGATTGAGGTGGGTGGCCACTACCGTACTGGCATCGACCACGGTGTAGCCCAGCGACTGCGCCTGCGAGCGCTGGCCCACGTCGATCCACACCGCCTCCAGGCCAAACGCCGGGTCACGTGCGGCAATGCCGTTGAGGGTGCCGAACACCTGCCCCGGGTTGATCGCCAGCTCGCGGTCCGGGTAGATCTCGGCCTCCGCCAGGATCACCCCCATCAGCGTCAGGCGATAGGCGCTGGGTTGCAGGTCAAGGTTGTCGCGGATATGCACCGTGGGCATGAGGAAGCCCAGGTCCTGCGACAGCTTCTTGCGCACGCCCTTGATTCGCGCCAGCAACTGACCACCCTGGTTGCGGTCCACCAGGGGGATCAGCCGGTAGCCGACTTCCAGGCCGATCATGTCGATCGGTGTCACATCGTCCCAGCCCAGCTCCTTGGTTTCCAGCGCCCGCTGCGGCGAAGGCAGCAGGTCTTGCTGGCGCTGCGCCTCCTGCAATGCCTGGGCCTTGGCCTTCTGTTGTTTCTTCCATACGAGATAAGCCCCGCCACCGGCCAGCAGACCCAGGCCGATGAAGGCGAAGTGCGGCATGCCCGGCACCAGCCCCATGACAATCATCAACCCCGCCGATACCGCCAACGCCTTGGGCGAGTCGAACATCTGCCGGTTGATCAGTTTGCCCATGTCCTCCGAGCCCGAGGCGCGGGTGACCATGATCGCCGCAGCGGTCGACAACAGCAGTGATGGCAATTGCGCCACCAAACCGTCACCGATGGTCAGCAGGGCGTACACCTTGCCGGCATCGCCGAAGCTCATGCCATGCTGCAGCATGCCGATCAGCATGCCACCGATCAGGTTGATGAACAGGATCAGCAACCCGGCGATGGCGTCACCGCGCACGAACTTGCTGGCACCGTCCATCGAACCGTAGAACTCGGCCTCCTGGGCCACCTCGGCGCGACGGTGCTTGGCCTGGGCCTGGTCGATGAGGCCGGCATTGAGGTCGGCGTCGATCGCCATCTGCTTGCCGGGCATGGCGTCGAGGGTGAAGCGCGCGCTCACTTCCGAGATACGCCCGGCGCCCTTGGTCACCACCACGAAGTTGATGATCATGAGGATGGCGAAGACCACTGCACCGACCACGTAGTTACCGCCGATCACCACCTCGCCGAAGGCCTGGATCACCTTGCCGGCGGCGCCGTGGCCTTCCTGGCCGTGCAGCATGACCACCCGCGTGGAGGCCACGTTCAGCGCCAGGCGCAGCAGCGTGGCCACCAGCAGGATGGTGGGGAATGCAGCGAAGTCGAGCGGGCGCAGGGCGTAGACGCAGACCAGCAGCACCACGATCGACAAGGCGATGTTGAAGGTGAAGAACACGTCGAGCAGGAACGGTGGTATCGGCAACATCATCATTGCCAACATCACCAGCAGCAGCAGCGGTACACCCAGGTTGCCCCGGCCGAGCCCGGCCAGGTTATGACGGGCGTTGCTGATTAACTGAGTGCGATCCACCGCGAGTCCTCTTGATGCAAAACTTTGACGCCCAAGGGGCATCTGCGGCTGGCATTGCAAGAAGCCTTCCAACTTTGCGCAACAGGAGATTTATGTTGTGTGTGCCGGCCGCTTCGCGGGTGAACCGCCCTTATAGAGCAACACATAACTTATGGATTTAGCGAGGTCTTTGTGGGAGCGGGCATGCCCGCGAACAACGGCGTAGCCGGTGCCAGCCACCGCATTGGATTCGTCGCGGCGGTTCGACGCCTCGACTAGCCCGCTCTCACACAGGCAGCGTCGCGCTTACGAATCGAGTTCTCTGCGCGACAGCGCAGCCCGTAGTGCTGGGTGATCTCCCACAGGTACCGCATAGGGCTTGAGATCCGTGAAATGCCTGTGGGAGCGGGTTACCCGCGAAAAGGCCAGAAGCCCTGACACAAGGTCAATAGTAATGGCGCAGATCCGACAGGAATCGCAGGTTGTCTTTCATGTGCTCCGGTTGCTATCCATAGGAGGCAAACCACTGATAGCGTCAGACTTCGTTGGGCCTCAGCGGCACCGGGGATTCACCACGCACCACTCCCATTTTAAGCGAAACGCGCGATATCACTCTTCGCAATAATGCGAACTGAAAAAAATAGGGCGTTTCCGGATAGGGAGGCTTCGCACCGTGCTTCAGCAAGCCTGCATGGTAGTGCAAGCCGGGCTGCATACCTACTGCGTTGTCTACATAGACACTGAACACCGTGGTAGAGGATTGGCTCTGGGCGCCCCGCTTAGCTGCATAAAACTTGGCAACACCATACTCCCCAGCGTAAAAACCTGCTCCAAACTCATTATCAGGTCTGAAATAATGCGGATCCACTCCGAATTTTTTATGCTGAGAAAGCGGAGTCATCAAGACGTCTTTACGGCCTTGTAAAGTTCCGGTCATAGCTTCAGCATATTCCGTTCTCGAAGCATGAAACCCAACGAGCGATTTCGACTCTGGTCGATCAAATCCATTAAACGAATGGCGGCGCTGCCCCACTTGATAGGGTCGGGCGTCTGCCCTTCCTTTGTTTTGAAGCCCGCCCTCTACGAAACTGGGGCTCATCCAATGCCTACGTATTGAAGGACGACGGTTGAGCCCGGAGTTATCGTGGTAATTAACAGGATCGCCCTCACAATATGCATAGGGGTTGATGCCACCTGTTCCAAATGGGCTGGCACGATCAGAGCTTAGGAACCTCATCAGAACCGTGCTATATCCCCGACGACCCGCACCCAAAAAATATAAGTTCGCCAGTGCCTCTGCCCACTGCCCATTGAATCCCAGGGATGAAAAATAACAGAACAAGCCCCCTGCAAAGCCATACGGGGTGAACGCAAAGTGCTGTCGCATATCAGTACGCTCAGTCTTGTTGTTTTTTTCTGATAAGCCGATCGTCACAGTTGTCGCGGATTCATGGCGAGATGAATTCATGGCAAGCCCCTCCTAGTGCAGAGTGACAATATTCACAACCCTTCGCACTGCCTACAACTGACAAAAATACCAATTGAAAAAATTGACTAATTGCTGAGTGTCATCTCTGATGCCTGAGCTCAATGGCAGCGTCGCACCCGAGGGAGCAGGCGAGTCAACGAAAGGGCCAGAGGCCCTGGCACAAGGTCAACTGTCGCGGCGCAGGTCTGGCGGGATCGGCAGGTCATCCTTCAACGGCTCAGGGCGCTTGCCCTTGCCCGCACGGTACTGGCGGATCTGGAACACATAGGCCAGCACCTGCGCCACAGCCAGGTACAGGCCGGCGGGGATTTCCTGCTCGATCTCGGTCGAGTAATAGATCGCCCGCGCCAAGGCCGGCGATTCCAGGATCTGAACCTTATGCTCCACGCCAATTTCGCGAATCTTCAAGGCAATGAAATCCGTGCCCTTGGCCAACAGCAACGGCGCCACCCCACCCTTCTCCGGGTCATACTGCAAGGCCACCGCATAGTGGGTCGGGTTGGTGATGATCACGTCGGCCTGCGGCACCGCCGCCATCATGCGCCGCTGCGACACTTCGCGCTGCAGCTGGCGAATACGCTGCTTGACCTCGGGCTTGCCCTCGCTGTCCTTGTACTCGTCGCGCACTTCCTGCTTGGTCATCTTCAGTTTCTTGTGCGTCTGGTACAGCTGGAACGGCACATCCGCAGCCGCGATCAGCAACAACCCGGCCGACATCCACAAGGCACTCCAGCCCACCACCTGCAGGCTGTGAATGATCGCCTGCTCCAGCGGCTCGTTGGCAATCGACAGCAGCGCCTGACGGTCGTTGATCAATACCACCACCGCCACTACCAAGATCACGAAAAACTTGGCCAGCGCCTTCAGCAATTCGGTCAAGGCATGCATCGAGAACATGCGCTTGATGCCTGACAACGGATTCATGCGACTGAATTTCGGCTGCAGCAAACTGCCCGAGAACAGGAAGCCGCTCAGCGCGATGGGCGCCACGAAGGAGATCACGAACAGCAGGATCAGCACCGGCTGCACGGCCCAGATGGCCATCTTGCCCGAGGCCAGCAGAAACGCGCCCATCGCCCGCTCGTCCACGATGATGTCGCGGGTCAGACTGAAATTCATGCGCATCAACGCCAGCAGGGTTTCGGCCAAATGGCCGCCAAACGCCAGCAGCCCACCCGCGCCGGCCAGGGTCACCGCCACCGTGTTCAACTCCTTGGAGCGGGCGACCTCGCCTTTTTCCCGTGAGTCGCGCTTGCGTTTCTCGGTGGGGTCTTCCGTTTTGTCCTGGCCGCTTTCGCTCTCAGCCATGCTCAGCCCGCCCTTGCCAATTCACGCAGCCACTGCAGCGTTTCGCTGGCCAATGCCTGGTAGTGCGACAGCACATCGGCCAGGCCGACCCAGAAGATGAACATGCCCATGACCAGGGTCAACGGGAAACCGATGGAGAAAATGTTCAGCTGCGGCGCCGCACGGGTCATCACCCCAAAGGCAATGTTCACCACCAGCAACGCCGCAATCACCGGCAGGATCAACAGCAAGCCTGCACCGAAAACCCAACCCATGCGCCCGGCGAGCTCCCAGAAGTGGTTGACCACCAGCGCATTGCCCACCGGCAACGTGGAGAAGCTTTCGGTCAGCACCTCGAACACCACCAGGTGGCCGTTCATCAACAGGAACAGCACACTCACCAGCATCGTCATGAACTGGCTGATCACCGTAACGTTGACCCCGTTCCCCGGGTCGACCATGGAGGCGAAGGCCATACCCATCTGCACCGCAACGATCTGCCCGGCAATCACGAACGCCTGGAACAGCAACTGCAACGCCAGGCCGAACAACGTCCCGACGATGATCTGTTCGGCGCACAGCAGCAGGCCGCGCAGGCTCAGCGGGTCGAATTCAGGCAGCGGTGGCAACGCCGGCACGATGACCACGGTAATGGCCACGGCCACGTACAGGCGCACCCGCGCCGGCAGCATGCGGGTACCGAAGATCGGCATGGTCATCAACACCGCCGTCACCCTGAACAACGGCAGGATGAAGGTGGCGACCCAGGTGCCGATCTGCGTATCGGTCAGCTCCAGCATCCGCGCATCAACCTATGAGCTGCGGAATGTTGGCGTAGAGCGTGGTGATGTACTCCATGAACTTCTGCACCAGCCACGGCCCGGCAACGATCAGCGTGATCAGCATCACCAGCAGGCGCGGCAGAAAGCTCAGGGTCTGTTCGTTGATCTGCGTGGCGGCCTGGAACATCGCCACCACCAGGCCCACCAGCAGGCTTGGCACCACCAGCACGGCCACCATCAGGGTGGTCAGCCACAGGGCATCACGGAACAGGTCGACAGCGACTTCAGGTGTCATCGGCGGCTCTCCTTGACGGCGTCAGACGCCGCCGAAACTGCTGGCCAGGGTGCCCATGATCAGCGCCCAGCCATCGACCAGCACGAACAGCATGATCTTGAACGGCAGCGAAATGATCAGCGGCGACAGCATCATCATACCCATCGCCATCAGCACACTGGCCACCACCATGTCGATGATCAGGAACGGGATGAAAATCATGAAGCCGATCTGGAACGCCGTTTTCAGCTCGGAGGTGACGAACGCGGGCACCAAGATGGTCAGCGGCACCTGATCGGGCCCGGCAATGTCGGTGCGCTTGGACAAGCGCATGAACAGGTCCAGGTCGCTTTGCCGGGTTTGCGCCAGCATGAAGTCCTTGAGCGGGCCCTGGGCCTTGTCGATGGCCTGCTGAGCGGTCATCTGTTCTTTCAGGTAAGGCTGCAAGGCATCCTGGTTCACCCGGTCGAACACCGGGGCCATGATGAACATCGTCAGGAACAGCGCCATGCCGGTCAGCAGCTGGTTCGACGGTGTCTGCTGCAAGCCCAGGGCCTGGCGCAGGATCGAGAACACGATGATGATACGGGTGAAGCTGGTCATGAGGATGACGAACGCTGGAATAAAGCTCAGCGCCGTCATGATCAGCAGGATTTGGAGGCTGACCGAATATTCCTGCTGCCCGTCCGCAGTATTGGACAGGGTAAAGGCCGGAATCGACAACGGGTCGGCGGCCAACGCCAACGGCGCGGCCAGCAACAGCGCCACTGTCAACATCGGCCCCAACAACCTACGCAGCGCGCCGCTCATCACCTGTTGTCCTTAGGGTTCTTGCCCATCAACTCCATCAACCGCTGGGCAAACTCCGGCGTCGCCTGGCGAGCGTTTTCCGGCACCTGCACCGGCTCTGCCAGCACATGCAATGCCTCGATGCTGCCCGGGGTATGGCCTATCAAAATCTGCTCCTTGCCCACCTGCACCAGCAACAGGCGATCGCGCGGGCCGATGGCGCGGCTGCCGACGATCTCGATCACCTGCCCACCCTTCACCGCCGTGCTCTGCAAACGCCGCAGCAGCCAGGCCAGGAAGAAAATCAGGCCAACCACCAGCAGCAGGCCGAAGACCATCTGCGCCAGTTGCCCGCCCAGGCTGCCAGGCGCCGCTGTCGGCGTGGCCGTGGGGGTGGCCGCTGCCAGGCAGGCGTGGCTGCCAAACAACGCCGCAAGTGCCGCGATGGCGCGTATCGTGGCCTTCACTCAGCGCAGCTTCTTGATGCGTTCGCTGGGGCTGATCACGTCGGTCAGGCGAATGCCGAACTTCTCGTTGACCACCACCACTTCGCCATGGGCGATCAACGTACCGTTGACCAGCACGTCCAGTGGCTCGCCGGCCAGGCGGTCAAGCTCGATGACCGAACCCTGGTTGAGCTGCAGCAGGTTGCGGATGTTGATCTCGGTGCTGCCCACTTCCATGGAGATGTTCACCGGGATATCCAGGATCACATCCAGGTTCGGGCCTTCGAGGCTGACATTTTCGTTCGGCTTGGGCGAGCTGGCGAACTCTTCCATTGGCAGGCGGCCCGGGCCGCTGTGGCTGCCGGTGTCACCGCCCAGCAGCGCATCGATGTCCGCCTGGCCGGCAGCACCGGTCTCTTCCAGCGCGGCGGCCCACTCATCGGCCAAGGCCTGATCTTCTGGGGAGGTGATCTCGTTTTCGTTAGCCATGGTTTCCTCGACAGGCATTCAATTCGTTAGGGGCGACCGGCACGCCGTCAGCGGCGTTCGATCGGGTCGATGATCTGCAGCGCCAGGTTGCCCTTGTGCGAGCCCAGCCGCGCCTTGAACGCCGGCACGCCATTGGCGCGCAACACCAGGTGCTCGGGCAACTCCACCGGTATCACATCGCCAGGCTGCATGTGCAGGATGTCGCGCAGCTTCAACTGGCGCCGGGCCACGGTGGCAGTCATCGGCACGGCAACATCCAGCACGTCTTCGCGCAGGGCCTTGACCCAACGCTCGTCCTGGTCGTCCAGGTCGGACTGGAAACCGGCGTCGAGCATTTCCCGCACCGGCTCGATCATCGAATACGGCATGGTCACGTGCAGGTCACCGCCACCACCGTCCAGCTCGATATGGAAGGTGGACACCACCACTGCCTCGCTCGGGCCGACGATGTTGGCCATGGCCGGGTTGACCTCGGAGTTCATGTACTCGAAAGACACCGGCATGATGGCCTGCCAGGCTTCCTTCAGGTCGACGAAGCACTGGTCCAGCACCATGCGTACCACGCGCAGCTCGGTGGGGGTGAACTCACGGCCCTCGATCTTGGCGTGGCGGCCATCGCCGCCGAAGAAATTGTCCACCAACTTGAACACTAGCTTGGCGTCGAGAATGAACAGCGAAGTGCCGCGCAATGGCTTGATCTTGACCAGGTTCAGGCTGGTCGGCACATACAGCGAGTGCACGTACTCGCCGAACTTCATCACCTGCACGCCACCCACGGCCACGTCGGCCGAGCGGCGCAGCAGGTTGAACATGCTGATGCGGGTGTAGCGGGCGAAACGCTCGTTGATCATTTCCAGGGTCGGCATGCGACCGCGCACGATACGGTCCTGACTGGTCAGGTCGTAGCTTTTGATACTGCCGGGCTCCGCGGCGGTCTCGGTCTGCACCAGCCCGTCGTCGACGCCGTGCAACAGGGCATCGATTTCATCCTGGGACAGCAGGTCCTGTACGGCCATGACGGACTCCTACTGCAATACGAAATTGGTGAACAGCAGCTGGTCGATGACCGGCTTGCCAAGTTCCTTCTGCGCCACTTCCTGGACCACGGCAGTGGCTTTCTGGCGCAGCATTTCCTGGCCGACCGGGCTGCTGGCGAGGGCGTCGAAGCCCTGCCCGGAGAACATCATCACCAGGTTGTTGCGGATAACCGGCATGTGCACCTTGAGTGCATCCAGGTCTGCCTGGTTGCGCGCCTGCATGGTGATGCTCACCTGCATGTAGCGCTGGCGCCCGTTCTGGTTGAAGTTGACCACGAAGGCCGGGGTCAGCGCCTGGTAGATCGCTGCTGGCTTGACGTTGCTGGCTGCCGCCTCGGCGGCCGGCGCCGGTTCGCTCTTGTGCATGATGAACCAGGTAGCGCCCACCGAAAGGCCGATCGCCAGCAACAAGCCGACGACAGCCATGATGATCAGCTTGAGTTTGCCTTTTGTGGCGGGGTCTTTGACTGCTTCGCTCTTCGCCATGCCAATAATCCGTCGTCCATCGGGGGTTCAAAGGAGGATGGCTTGGCTTGAGCAAGTGTTATGCCAGATTATTCAGAAGCTCGTTTCAGCAGGATTTGCGGTGCTGTCTTCTTCGCGGGCATGCCCGCTGCCACAGGTACTGCACAGGTTGCAAACCCCTGTGGGAGCGGGCAAGCCCGCGAACAGGCCGGAACAGGCTACCCGGCATCAGGCGTAGTAATCGACCGCACTGTCGCCGACAACCACCTGCTGCTCCACAGGCCGGGCGCTCTCGACAACCTCGCCCCCACCCTGCCCGGCCCGCCGCGCGGCCACCCCGGACAGGTTGCTGTCCTGTGCCTGGCCCTGTTGCTGCTGCTGCCCCCGCGACTGATCGGCGACGTTGACGTCGGGCTGCGCCAGCCCCTGCTGGGCGAACAGCTCGCGCAGGCGGTGCACCTGGCTGTCCAGAGCATCACGCACGCCCGCGTGGCCGCTGATGAAGGTGATCTGGGTCGCCTGGTCCGCTGCCACATTGACGCGAATGTCCAGGCGGCCCAGCTCGGCCGGCTCCAGCTGGATATCCGCCGACTTGAGATTCTGGCTGGACAAGTACATGACCCGGTTGACCAGGCCCTCAGCCCACGCATTCTGGTTCATCGGCAAGGGCTGGTGCAGCGGGCTGGCACTGGCCGGCACCGCGTTGGCGGTCTTGGCCGTGGCTGCCTGGGTCAGGCTGGCCAGACGATTGGCGAAGTCGTCGATACGGGTGTCGCTGGCAGCGCTCTTGGTGTCTTTCAGGCCATCTTCGAGCAAGGCACCGAACGCCCCGTCACCGGACTCGGTAGCGTCGCCCTCGCTTTGCTCGACCAGAGTCGTCAAGCTATTGACGGCAGCGCGGGCGTCATCGCCCTGGGCCTGAGCCGGATCAAGGGCATGTGCGGAAGTACTGCCTTTGGCCTGGGCGCTGTGCTCCAGCGCCAGGCGCAGGGTTGGCAGGTTGGCCAAGGGGTCGGCGTCAGGGTCGAAGGCTTCTTCGGTGGGTTCTGCCGGCACTGCGGTGGCCAGTTGGGCTTGCGCCGTGGCGGCTTGCAACACGGGCGTCACCGCCTCGGCCTGGGCCTGGATCAACTGCCCGCCGGGCTGGCCATCGGTGACCTGCCCGGCCACCAGGCTGGCGTCCGTCAGCCCGGTATCGGCCTGGGCGGTATCGTCATCTGGCAATTTGTTGCCGTCATCGGCAACCGCTGCCTTGCTGCCCGGGTCTTTCTTGCCGCCAACAGCCGCTTCCGGCTTGTCCTTGGGCCTGGCCTGGGCAACCTTGTCATCGGGCCCAGCCGGCGGGTTGCGCCGCTGCCGGGCCATGACCTGGTCGAAGCCGTCGCCCTTGTCGCCCAACGCCTGCACGGGTTTGTCTGCCTGCAGGGCAGTTGAACGCGCGCTACTGGCGGGGGCATTGGCTTGCAACAAAGGGTTGGGTGCGACAGGCATCGAGCGGTCTCCGCGCCAGAACGTGAGTATCTTCCTGGCGGAGAAAAGCAAGACTCGCGCCAACTACCCGTCAGCCGGTAGAAATGCGATCTTTCTCACCGCGATAAAAGCGCTTTACCTCCTGATACTCCCGATCAATGCGGCTGATCAGGTCCTCGATGCCATACAGCGGCGGCCGCCGCGCACGCTCTTCAAGCTGCTGGCACAGGCTGGCCAACACCATGGCGCCCATATTGCTGCTACTGCCCTTGAAGCTGTGTGCAGCCATCCTGAGTTCTGCCGCATTTTTCGCCGCAAGTAGCTGCTCCACGCGGCGCTCCGAGTCCGTGAGAAACGTCTCCACCAACGTCAGATACTCATCCTCCATGACCTCACGCAGGCCCTTGAGAACCTGGTGATCGATATGCATGTCCATCACTTGCTCACTCCCTGATCAAGCAGATTATGCCCAAGCCCGCCCGGGGCTCACCATTCGAATTCCACCTGCGCACACCGCCCACCCTCTGCCCAGCGCGCATCACCGGCCAGCTGCCGCACCAGTTTCAGACCACGCCCACTCAGGCCGTGGTCCGGCACAGCCCGTGCCAGTACGCTCGGCACATCGAAACCAGCGCCGCTGTCGCTGACTTCGATACTCAGACGCCCACCCTGGCCACGCGGTTCAACCCTGAAACGGATGCTTACACAACCTTCAGCCAGCGATGCCAGGCGCCGCGCCCGTTCTTGATAATAGTCGGCAAAGCCCTGCACATCGCATTTGAGCTGCGAATCCAGACCGAGCACGCCATGCTCCAGCGCATTGGAATACAACTCGCTGAGCACGCTGTGCAGGTGGCCAGTGCGCGCTCGCAAGCCGGGTATTTCCTGCAACAACTGCACCAAGTAGGGCACCGGGTTGAAACTTTTGAGGCTGGCACCCCGCACCTCGAACGCCAACGACCAGTCCTGCGGGCTTGACCGGCCGCTGTCAGCGTAGACCACCGGCATCGGTGGCCGCTCTTTGGCACCGAACATGCGGATATCGCACAGGCTGATATCGTCGCGCGGGTGCCCTCCAAAACGCTCCAGGGCCAACAGCAGCTCGTCGAACAAGCAGGCCGGGTCACGATTGGCGTTCAGCACCTCGCGCAGGCGCCGCTCGCCGAACAGGCGCTCCTGCTCGTCGGCAGTTTCCAGCACCCCGTCCGACAGCAGGAACAGGCGCTCCCCTGGCACCAGCGGCAACATCTCTGTGCTGGCATCGAAGCGTTCGGCCGCCAGAATACCCAGCGGCAGGTGCCGAGACTGCAGCACCGACAACACCTGGCCATCCAGCGAGAGGTGGTAGACGTCAGGCATGCCGCCATTCCATACCTCCACTGCGCCACACTGCATGCTCAGATTCAGCAGCACCGCGCAGCAGAACATGTCGACCGGCAGAATACGCTTGAGCTTGGCGTTCATCTCGCGCAGGACCTCGGCCATGCCGTAGCCCTTGGCGGTCATGCCGTAGAACACCTCCGCCAGCGGCATGGCACCCACCGCAGCCGGCAAGCCGTGGCCGGTAAAATCACCCAGCAGTACACGCATGTCGCCGGCCGGCGTGAAGGCCGCCAGCATCAGGTCACCATTGAACAAGGCGTAGGGTGATTGCAGGTAGCGGATGTTCGGCGCCGCCAGGCAGCCGGCATGCGCCACCTTGTCGAACACGGCCTTGGCCACCCGCTGTTCGTTGAGCAAGTGGTGGTGGTGCCGGGCGATCTGGTCGCGCTGCGCCAGCACGGTACCCTGCAACCGACGGAGGCGGTCCATGGCGCGGATCTTGGCTGCCAGTATTACCGCGCTGTAGGGCTTGGCCATGAAGTCATCGCCGCCCGCTTCCAGGCAACGCACCAGGGCCTCCTCCTCGTTCAGCGAGGTGAGGAAAATGATCGGCACCAGCGCCTCGCCGGCCAGGGCCTTGATCTGCCGCGCCGCCTCGAAGCCGTCCATGACCGGCATCAGCGCATCCAGCAGCACCAACTGCGGGCGCCGCTCGACGAACAGCGCCACGGCCTGCTCACCATTTTCCGCAGTGACAACCTCGTGCCCCTGGCGGCGCACGATCTGCGCCAGCAACAGACGGTCGGCGGCACCGTCCTCGGCAACCAGTACGGTCAATGCCTGTTCGGCCGGCATGTCGGCGCTCAGCTGATCTTGAAGAGTTTTTCGAAATTGGAGATGGCGAGAATCTTGCGCACATCGGAGCTGGGATTCATCACTTCAACCTCGACCGCTTCTCCCGCATGGTCACGCAGCAGCAACAGCATGCCCAGGGCCGAACTGTCGAGGTGGGTCGTGTCTTTCAGATCGACAACCACGCGATCGTGCCCGCCTGGTTGGCGCTCATAAGCACCGCGAAATTCCTGATGCTGGCTGAAATCGAAGCGTCCTTTGATCTTGATCGTCAACGTTTTCCCATCCTGCGTGAGATCAGTTTCCACTGCCATGCGAGCGATTCCTTCGATGATGGCGAATACAGCTTGTTGAAGGTTTAGCAGGCGATGGCACGGGCGGCAAGAACACGGCGCCCACAGGCCGCTTCACAAAGCGACGCCACGGATTCAGAACTGATCTTGCCGCGGCAGGCGCTGGGACAACTCGTCCAGCAGGCGCTGCTCACGCTTGTCCTCGGCGCGGCGGGCCTCGTCCAGGTAGCGCTGCACCAGCTTGCGCAGCCCCTCCACCCGGGCGTAGGCCTGCTGCCACGTGCCACGGGCATTGTTGAGGTTGTTCTGATGCCAGACCAGGCTCT
The DNA here is from genome assembly GCF_003935475.1 of Pseudomonas sp. p99-361. NCBI lineage: Bacteria > Pseudomonadati > Pseudomonadota > Gammaproteobacteria > Pseudomonadales > Pseudomonadaceae > Pseudomonas > Pseudomonas sp. p99-361. The sequence continues at coordinate 48,653 of NZ_RHQO01000034.1, forward strand.
GCCGCTGCTGGGCCATCGCCGTTTCCAACTGGCCAAGGAAGCGCTGGTAGTTCACCAGCCAGTTGCCATTGACCCCCTGCCCACCGCGGTTGATCCACTGCTGCTGGTAGTCTTCGCGAAACCGCTCCAGCTCGGCCAGCTTGGCCTGGGCGACGGCAACTTGCTGCTGGAAATGGCCCAGCCGCTGGGCGGCCTTGCGCTCGGCCTCTTCGGCCATGTCCACCACCGGCGCCAGGCGCGCGGCGCGCCCAGGGAGGGCCATGGCCTATCAGCCGGCCGGGGGCGTGAAGATCGCCCCCAGCTCTTCACGGCTCTGCGCCATATCCACGTTTTCACGCAGGCCCTGGCGCAAGAAGCCCACCAGCTTCGACTGCAGGGCAATCGCCAGGTCAGTCTCCGGATCGCCGCCCGCCACATAGGCACCCACGCTGATCAGGTCGCGGCTTTGCGACAAGCGCGACCACAGCTGCTTGAATTTCTGCGCCTGGCGCAAGTGGTCGGCATCCACCACCTGCGGCATCACCCGGCTGATCGAGGCTTCGATATCGATGGCCGGGTAATGGCCTTCCTCCGCAAGGCGCCGCGACAGCACGAAGTGCCCGTCAAGCACACCACGCGCCGAATCCGCGATGGGGTCTTGCTGATCGTCACCTTCGGACAGCACGGTATAGAACGCGGTGATCGACCCACCGCCCGGCAAGCCATTACCCGCCCGCTCCACCAGCTTGGGCAGCTTGGCAAACACCGACGGCGGATAACCCCGCGTGGCCGGCGGCTCGCCAATGGCCAGGGCAATTTCCCGCTGGGCCTGGGCAAAACGGGTCAGCGAATCCATCAGCAACAGCACATTCTTGCCTTTATCGCGGAAGTACTCGGCAATGCGCGTGCAGTACATGGCGGCGCGCAGGCGCATTAGGGGGGCATCGTCGGCCGGCGAGGCGACCACCACGGAGCGCTTCAGGCCCTCCTCACCGAGAATGTGCTCGATGAATTCCTTGACCTCGCGGCCCCGCTCGCCAATCAGGCCGACCACGATGATTTCCGCTTCGGTGAAGCGGGTCATCATGCCCAGCAATACCGATTTACCCACGCCGGTACCGGCAAACAGGCCCAGGCGCTGACCCCGGCCGACGGTCAGCAGGCCGTTGATGCTGCGAATACCCACATCCAGCGGTTTGCTGATCGGGTCGCGGTTGAGCGGGTTGATCACCGGGCCGTCCATCGGCACCCAATCCTCGGCCTTCATCCCGCCCTTGCCATCCAGCGCGCGGCCCGCACCGTCCAGTACCCGGCCGAGCATGCTCATGCCCATGGGCAGGCGGCCGCCGTCATCCAGCGGCACCACGCGTGCGCCCGGGGCAATGCCGACAATGCTGCCCACCGGCATGAGGAACACCTTGGACCCGGCAAAGCCCATGACCTCGGCCTCGACCTGCACCGGGTGATAACTGTCGTCGTTGATCACCAGGCAGCGGCTACCAACGGCGGCACGCAGACCTTCGGCCTCCAGGGTAAGGCCGACCATGCGCAGCAGGCGGCCTTCGACGATGGGCTGGGCGGGCAGCGCAATGGCCTCGGCGTAACTGCCCAGGCGCTTGCTGAAACTGGTGCGTTCAAGGCGCATCAGGGTTGTCCACGGCAGGCTCGAGCGGCGCATCCAGGTCTATCGCCAGGTCGGGTTGAGCCGGGTGCAGGGAATGGTCGTGCAACTGGTCGAACAACTGCGCCACGGCCTTTTCGGTACGCGTTTCCATGCTCGCGTCGATGCGACTGTGCGCGGTTTCGATGCGGCAACCCCCCGGTAACAAGGCGCTGTCTTCCAATAGCCGCCAGTTTTCCTCGTGCCGTTCACGCAGGGCCTTGGCCAGCTCGAAATCCTGCGGGTTGAGGTGAATACGAATGTTGTCCGCGCCCATGGGCAGCAGCTTGAGTGCCTCGCGCAACACCTGGGCGATCTGGCTGGAGTCGGTGCGCAGCTCACGGCCGATCACCTGGCGGGTCATGTGCGCGACCAGATGCACCAGCTGCTTTTCGATCTGCGTGTCTTGCTCGGCAATCGGCGCCATCAGGTTGCTCATCAGCCGCTCAAGGCTGTCGAGCTTGGCCTTGAGCGCCTCTTCGGCCTCCTGGCGAACCTTGAGCTGGGTGCTATGGAAGCCCTCGCGCTCACCGGTGGCGAAGCCCTCGTTGTAGGCTTCCTGGCGTATGGCTTCGAGCTCTTCCAGGGTCAGTGGCTGGACTTCTTCCAGCGGCACTTCCTCGATTTCGTCCTCAACCACCTCGGGTTCTGGCTCAGGTTGGGGCTCGGGTTGCGGGTCGAAACTGGGCAACGCCCATACATCCACGCCCTCGAGGTCGCGGGCACGGATCAGGTCGCTGGGGTGGTGTTCTTTGGTGGACATTGGTAATGCCTGTGGGTCATAGCGGCAAGCTTCAAGCGGCAAGTTTGAAGAAAAAAGCAGGCTGCGCAAGGGCTGCTGTTTCTTTTAGCTTGCCGCTTAAATCATTTCCTCGGCGCCTTTGCCGCCAAGCACGATCTCGCCGGCTTCGGCCATGCGCCGGGCAATGGTGAGGATTTCCTTTTGCGCCGTTTCCACATCGCTGACCCGCACCGGGCCCTTGGCCTCCAGGTCGTCGCGCAGCAGCTCCGAGGCACGCTTGGACATGTTCTTGAATATCTTGTCCTTGACGCGCTCGTCGGCACCCTTGAGCGATACCACCAGCACGTCCGACGACACCTCGCGCAGCAGCGCCTGGATACCGCGGTCGTCGACATCGGCCAGGTTGTTGAAGACGAACATCAGGTCTTCGATCTGCTCCGACAGGTCGCTGTCGATTTCGCGGATCGCGTCCATCAACGCGCCTTCCACGGAGCTGTCGAGGAAGTTCATGATGTCGGCGGCGCGCTTGATGCCACCCAGGGTGGTGCGCGCGGCGTTGGAGTTGCCCGAGAACTGCTTCTCCAGAATCTGGTTCAATTCCTTCAAGGCTGCTGGCTGCACAGTGTTGAGCGACGACACGCGCAGCACGATGTCCAGGCGCACCTTGTGATCGAAGTTGCTCAGTACCTCGCCGGCCTGGTCGGGGTCGAGGTAGGCGACCACGATGGCCTGGATCTGCGGGTGCTCGTAGCGGATCACATCCGCCACGGCGCGCGGCTCCATCCACTTCAGGCTGTCCAGGCCACTGGTATTGCCACCCAGCAGGATGCGGTCGACCAGGCCGTTGGCCTTGTCCTCGCCCAGCGCCTGGTTGAGCATCTTACGGATATAGGCATCGGAGCCCACGCCCAGGCTGGTCTGGTCGCCGACAATATCGACGAACTCACTCATCACCTGCTCGACCTGGTCACGGTGCACATTGCCCATCTGCGCCATGGCCACACCTACCCGCTGTACCTCCTTGGGGCCCATGTGCCGCAGCACCTGCGCCGCATCGGTTTCACCCAGCGAAAGCAACAGGATCGCCGCCTTGTCCACGCGGCTCAGCTTGGCGGTAACGGCTCGGTTATCACTCATCGGCGTTGATCCACTCTTTCACGACCTGGGCAACACGGCCCGGGTCTTCGGCCACCAGGCCTTTGATTGCGTTGAGCTGTGCCTCGTAACCCTCGCTTGGGCTAGGCAGCAGAATGCTTGTCGGGCCACCCAAGCTGACGCGGTCGTTGGCCAGTTCGCCATCCAGACCCATCATGCCGCCCAGCTCCATGTCGCTATCCGGGGCAGCTTGCTTGCCGCCCCCTGTAATGTTGTTCAACACCGGCCGCAGTACACCGAATACCAGCACCAGGATGAACACTACGCCCAACACCTGCTTGACGATATCCCAGAACCACGGCTGCTGGTAGAAGGCGATGTCGGCAATTTCCTCGCCACGGTCGGCCGCGAACGGCACGTTGATCACCGTCACGCTGTCGCCACGGCTGGCATCGAAACCAACGGCGTCCTGCACCAGGCGGGTGAAGCGCGCCAGGTCTTCGCTGCCCCACGGGGCACGGGTGGCGTCACCAGTCGCGGGGTCGATCTTGACCTGGTCGTCGACCACCACGGCCACCGACAGACGGGTCATGCGCCCTTGCTGCTGGCGGGTGTGGCTGATCGAGCGGTCCAGCTCGAAGTTCTTCGTGCTTTGCTGCCGCTTGTCCGACGGGTACGGCGCGAGCATCGGCTGGCCGGTGGCCGGGTCCATGATCTGCTGGCCATTGGCATCGACCAGCGGTTGCCCAGGCTGAATGGCCGCTGCCGGGGTGGCGGCGCCACCGGTGGTCTGCGGTGCTGTGGCCGCACCGGGCGGCTGGTTGCTCAGTGCCCCAGGCACGCCCTGCGGGCCTTGGCTGCTGGCACGTTGCTCATCAACCGACTGCTCACTGCGCAGCGCTGGTTGGTCGGGGTTGAACTGCTCGGAAGTGGACTCGACTGCGCTGAAGTCCAGGTCGGCGGATACTTCGGCCTTGTAGCGGTCGTTGCCCAGCACCGGCTGCAAAATGTTGTGCACACGCTGGGTGAGCATGCTTTCCACCCGGCGGCTGTAGTCGAACTGCTTGCCAGCCTGGGTCAGCGCAGAATCCTGGATCTGCTCGGACAGCAGGTTGCCCTTCTGGTCCACCACGGTGACCTGTGACTTGTCCAGCTCCGGCACGCTGGTGGCGACCAGGTTGACGATAGCCATCACCTGCCCGGGTTCCAGGGCGCGGCCTGGGTACAACTCGACCAGTACCGAAGCGCTGGGCTTGCGTTCGTCGCGCACGAACACCGAGCTTTTCGGAATGGCCAGGTGAACGCGGGCGGCCTTGACGTTGTTCAGGCTCGACACGGTGCGCGCCAGCTCGCCTTCCAGGCTGCGGCGGTAGCGGGTAGCCTCCATGAACTGGCTGGTGCCCAGGCCCTGCTCCTTGTCGAGCAGTTCGAAGCCCACGTTGCCGTCACTTGGCGCCACGCCCGCCGCGGCCAGCTTCAGGCGTGCACGGGCGAGGTCATCGGACTTGACCAGCAAGGCGCCAGAATTGGGTTCGACGTTGTACGGAATGTCGGCCGCAGCCAGGGTGTCCATGACCTGCTTGGTGTCCATGCCCGACAAGCTGCCGTACAGCGGACGGTAATCGGGTTGCTGCGACCACAGCACCACGGCAAAGCCGATCGCCACGCTGGCCGCCAGGCCGACCATGAGGCCGACCTGCCGCAGCATGGGCATCTGCGCGATGTTTTCCAGAAACGCCATGCCGAACAGCGGCGGCTTGGCCGCTGGCGAACCAGCCTTGGCGGGGGCGTTATCGACGACTGCTTCAGCCATGGGTTACATCCGTCCTCAAACCGGCATCTGCATGATGTCCTGGTACGCCTGGACCAGCTTGTTGCGTACCTGGGTCATGGCCTGCATCGACACGCTGGCCTTCTGCGAAGCGATCATCACGTCGGTAAGGTCGACGCCGCTCTTGCCGATTTCGAAGGCGTTGGCCAACTGGGTCGAGGCTTGCTGGGTTTCATGCACCTTGCCAATGGCCTGGCCGAGCATGTCGGCAAAGGTGCTTTGACCTGGCGCCAGCTCGGGGGCAGCGGTGACCTTGGGCAGCGACATGGCGTCGGCCTGCATGGCGCGCATATCCAGCATCAGACGATTGAATTCAACACCTTGGCTCATGACCCTTCTCTCTCCTGCGGCCGCATTTTTTTGACACCCATGCAGCGAATAGCCTACGTAAAGCAACAAAGGTGCCAGCCTCTATCGTTCAGGCAACATCACACCCCTGTGGGAGATTCTATGGTTCCTGGCAAGGGTAGCCGCTGCATCTTCAGTGCCTGTGAGATTGAGCGCCGCCCGCG
>NZ_RHQO01000035.1:0-11517 GCF_003935475.1 Pseudomonas sp. p99-361
CGTGGAACTGCTCGCCGGAAATGCCACGGTAAATCAAAGCTTCATCTGGCGGTAGGTGGGGTTCATGGAGCGCTTAGCCCGTGCCAGCCAGCTTTCATGAAATGTACGTCATGTATGCCTGAAGCGTTATAGGGCAGTGCTACGCTCGCGGAAATACTCAGCACGGACATTCACCATGGACATGAACTGGCACCAAGCCTTGCAAGAGAGCCTGAGTTGGCTGGCAATCGCCTCGTTCATCACCTTTGTCGGCTTCACTGCCGCCGCTATTCTGGCCGTACGCTACACCCGCTGGGGCAGCCAGTTCTGGCAACTTGCGGGGCCTTATTTCAGTTACAAACGCAGTTGGCGGCCACTGCTGGTGTTTGCGTTGCTGCTGGTGCTGACGTTGTTTTCCGTACGCCTCAATGTGCTGTTCTCGTTCTGGTACAACGGGTTTTACAGCGCTTTGCAGGGGCTGGACCAAGGGGCATTCTGGTACCTGCTCGGGGTCTTCGCCGTGCTGGCCAGCATCCATGTGCTGCGCTCGCTGTGCTCTTTCTATGTGAACCAGGCCTTCAGCATCACCTGGCGGGTATGGTTGACCGAGCGCTTGACCGGTGACTGGATGCACGGTGATGCTTACTACCGTGGACAATTTCTTGCTGAACCGATCGACAACCCCGACCAGCGTATCGAGCTGGACGTAAACGCCTTCGTCAGCAACTCCCTGTCCTTGGCCTTGGGGGCAGTCAGTGCGCTGGTGTCCCTGGTGGCGTTCACCGGGATCCTCTGGGGGTTGTCAGCGCCGTTGGCCGTGGCCGGTGTTGAAATTCCCAGGGCGATGGTGTTTGCCGTGTACCTGTATGTGGTCGTCGCCACCTGGATCGCCTTCCGCCTGGGCCAGCCTTTGATTCGCCTGAACTTCCTCAACGAAAAGCTCACCGCCAACTTCCGCTATGCGCTGATGCGCCTGCGTGAGAATGCCGAGAATGTCGCTTTCTACCAAGGTGCCGAGGTTGAGCGGGGTACCTTGCTGGGGCGCTTCGCGGCACTGATCGTGAATGCCTGGGCGCTAGTATTCCGAAACCTCAAGTTCAGTGGTTTCAACCTGGGGGTCAGCCAGGTGGCAGTCGTGTTCCCGTTCATTCTGCAGGCACCGCGCTTCTTCAGCGGGGCAATCAAGCTGGGTGACGTCATGCAAACGTCTCAGGCATTTGGGCAGGTGCAGGATGCACTGTCGTTCTTTCGTGAATCGTACGATGCATTCGCGCAGTACCGGGCTACGCTGGACCGTCTGACCGGTTTTCTCGATGCCAACGCGCAGGCAAGGGTATTGCCGCGGGTACTCACCGCGGAGCAGGCCCATGCGCTGCAGATTGCCGACCTGAAAGTGCTGCGCCCGGATGGACACGCCCTGATCACTGATCTGAACCTGAGCCTGCAAGCTGGCCAGGCGCTGTTGATCAAGGGGCCTTCAGGCAGCGGCAAGACCACCCTGCTACGCGCCCTGGCTGGCCTGTGGCCCTATGCCGAAGGGGAGGTACGGCGCCCACTGGGCCATCAGGCGCTGTTCCTGTCGCAGCGTCCCTATTTGCCTTTGGGGGACCTGCGCACGGTCATTGCCTACCCGGCGGTGGGGCAGCCCGAGGATCAGGTGCGTATGCAGCAGGTACTGCACCAGGTCAATCTTGGGCACCTGGCCGAGCGCCTGGAGGTCAGCTGCGATTGGTCGCATATTCTGTCGGTGGGCGAGCAGCAGCGCCTGGCTTTTGCCCGGGTTCTGTTCAACCGGCCGCAGGTGGTGTTTCTTGATGAGTCCACCTCAGCGATGGATGAGGGGCTCGAGCATGCCCTGTATGCGCTGCTGCGCTCGGAAATGCCTGGGGCACTGTTGCTCAGTGTCGGGCACCGCAGCACCCTGGCAGGTTTTCATACTCACCGGCTGGAGGTGGATGGGCGTGGCGGTTGGTCATTGGTGGCGCAGGCGCCTGCGCTGGCATAGTGTTCAGCATGCTAAGCACTGTGCACCAGCCCGCCACCCGAGGCACTTGATGAAAGCTACCCGTTTGACCCTTATTTGCCATGCCCTGACTCAGGCCCAGAAGACCGGGCGCCTGCACTGCGCTGATGACGGCATCCTGCCGCTTTCGCAACCGACAGCGCCTCTCCTGCCAGCGGTGCAGTTGCTGACGGCGCCAGAGCGGCGCGCCTGCGAAACAGCGGCGTGGTTGTCGAGCACGGTGCATGTCGAGCCCGCCTTGGCCGATTGCGACCTCGGGCATTGGCAGGGCATGGCGCTGAAGCAGTTGCAGGCCGAGCAGCCAGAAGCGTTGGCCGATTGGTTACAGGAGCCAGCCAGTAACGTGCATGGCGGGGAGTCGTTCGCTGCGCTGTGCCAGCGGATGGCCGCCTGGCTGGCGGCTTTCGACAGGCCGGGTGAATGGCTGGCGGTCACCCATCCGCAGGTCATGCGTGCTGTGCTGGTGCAGGTACTGGGCTGCCCGATGAGTGCCGGGCAGCGTATCGATGTGTTGCCGCTGTCACGCCTGGAACTGAGCCATACCGGGCAGTGGCGGCTGCGCCTGGGTGAGGTTCAGAACGCCAGCTTGTAGCCGATCAACAACAGCATGGCGGCCAGGCACGGACGCAGCACGCGGTCGGAGATCCGCCCGGTCAGGTGGCTGCCCAGGTAGATGCCCGGCAGAGAACCCAGCAGCAGGTAGCCCAGTAGCGACCAGTCCATATTGCCCATGCCGGCATGGCCAAGACCTGCCACCAGCGTTAGCGGCACGGCATGGGCGATTTCCGTACCGACCAGGCGACGGGTGACCAGAAACGGGTACAGCAGGAATAACGCCACGGTACCCAGGGCGCCGGCGCCGATGGAGGTCAGGGTCACCATCACCCCCAGCACCACGCCGGTCAGCACGGTGAGGGTGTTCAGGGTACGTGCGCTGAGGTGGTAGCGATCGCCGGCATGGTGGCTGGCGAAAGCCTGCAGCCGCGATTTGAACAGAATGGCCAGCGCGGTGAGGATCAACACCACCGCCAGGCCTTGCTTGATGATGGCATTGAGCGCCGATGTGTCGGTATGCAGGGTGCTCAGGAACCACAGGGTCAATGCGGCCGCAGGCACGCTGCCGAGGCTGAGCAGGCCGGTGATCTTCCAGTCGATGTTCTTGTTACGTGCATGCACCCAGACGCCACTGGCCTTGGTGATGGCGGCATAGAGCAGATCGGTGCCGACGGCCGTCGCCGGGTTGATACCGAACCACAACAGGATCGGGGTCATCAGCGAACCGCCACCGACGCCGGTCATGCCGACGATGAAACCCACGACCAGTCCCGCAATGGTGAAACCAAAAGAACCTACATCCATACGCTACTCGACCGCCCAACATTGCCCGTTATCGGATGCAGCCAGCATATAGATTTTTTTATAGCCAAATAGACTTGTTCGTTATTAGGTTATAACCGCGTAAAGATGGGGGCGCTGGGCGCCCCCGGGTTCTCAGATCCGGAAACTCCCCACCAATTGCTTCAACCGGCCGGCCTGCTGCGCCAGTTGATCGCAGTGGCGCAGGGTTTCGTTAAGGTTCTCTACCCCTTGCTGGTTCAGCGCATTGATTTGGGTAATGTCCAGGTTGAGGCTTTCGACCACGGCGGTCTGCTCTTCGGTAGCGGTGGCTACCGACTGGTTCATGCCGTCGATCTCGCCAATACGCTGGGTGACGCTGGCCAGGCGCTCACCGGCCTGGTTAGCCACTTGCACGGTTTGCTCGCTGGACACCTGGCTGGTGTTCATGGTGTGCACCGCTTCGCGTGAACCGACTTGCAGGCTGGTGATCATGCGGTGGATTTCTTCTGCCGATTCCTGGGTCCGGTGGGCCAGGTTGCGCACCTCGTCGGCCACCACGGCAAAGCCTCTACCCGCTTCGCCCGCGCGTGCTGCCTCGATCGCAGCGTTCAGTGCCAGCAAGTTGGTCTGCTGCGAGATGCCTTTGATCACGTCCAGAATCTTGCCGATTTCATCAGTGCTGGCATTGAGCGTCTCGATCTGTGCGCACGATTCGCTGATGCGCTGCGACAGCGCAGTCATGGCGTTGATCGCTTCTTCCACCACTTCCCGGCCACCGTGGGCCTGCTCGCTGGCACCACTGGCATGCTGCGAGGCATCTGCGGCGTTGCGCGCGATTTCCTGGGTCGCGGCGCCCAGCTCGTTGATGGCTGCGGCCACGCTGTTGGTGCGCATGCTCTGCTCTTCGGAGCCACTGATCGACGCATTCGACGCGCTGACCACTTTCTCCGACAGGTCATGCACCAGGCGGGTGGCCGACGACACTTCGCTGATCGAGGCGTGAATGCGTTCGACAAAGCGGTTGAACGACGTTGCCAGTTCGCCGAATTCGTCCTGGTTCTGCACCACCAGACGACGGGTCAGGTCGCCTTCTCCCTCGGCGATATCGCGCATGGCGCGGCCCATGGTGGTCAGCGGGCGCATCAGTAGTGGAATCAGCAGGCCCAGCAGGCCGGCAATGGCCGCCACGGCAATCAGCATGGCGATGATGGCCGATGTGCGGAACTGGCTGAGTGCGGCGTAGGCCTTGTCCTTGTCGATCGACAAGCCGATGTACCACTGGGCCGAAGGCAGCCCGGCGACCGGCGCGAACGAAATGATCCGGTCCTGGCCGTTCAGGGCGACATCCTGCATGCCGGCGGCAACGCGCAGGTCGCTGCCGGGGTAGATGTCCTTCAGGTTTTTCATGACCTGGTCCTTGTTAGGGCTGACGATCACCTGGCCATTGGCATCGGCGAGGAAGGCGTGGCCGAGGCCACCGAAATCCACCGAGTTGATGATCTCCACCAGGGTATCGAGGGTCAGGTCACCGCCAACCACACCGATCATTTCCCCCGTGGCCTTGCTTTTCACCGGGGTGGCGATAGTGACCATCAGGCCGCCGACCGCACCCTGGTACGGTGGCGTCAGCACCGTTTGCCCGGCATTGGCCGCCGCTGCATACCAGGGCCGTTGCCGCGGGTCGTAGCCGGCAGGCATCTGGGCGTCCGGGCGCTGGGTGAACACCCCGTTGGCCTGACCGAGGTAGGTGAACAGGAAGTTGCGGGTGTAGGAGGGTTGCTCGATCAACCCGGCCAGGGTCCCGCCGGCACCCTGCTGGCCGATATCCTGGGCCAGGTTTTCCAGCACCAGGATGCGGCCGCTCATCCAGTTTTGCACGCTGCTGGCGGTCAAGGCCCCGGCCTGCTGCACCGAGGCTTCTATGTTCTGGCGGATAGTGTTGCGTTGCAGGTAGTCGTTATAAAGCGTGAACAGGGCGAATGCCAGGACCACGACGCCGCAGGCACTGAGCAGGATCTTGTGGCGAAATTTCAGGTTCATGTTTCGAGACCTTGAGCCAATGTGGGGAGGACGCAGCGCGCTTATGACGTTCTGCGGGGCCTATCGACCGGGATATCGGCTCGGGGGGTAAAACATTGAAGTACTTACAGTAATTTCTTACAGACCTTTCGACAGACGGCACTCAGCCCTTGGCCAGTTGCTCTATCAGCAACCTCGCCGCTTGCTGCAGTGGCTGTTGTTTGCGCCACAGGATATGCACCGGCAGTTGCAACTCGTTGCGCGTATTACGAAAGGCCAGGCGCACCAAGCGCCCGGTTGCCAGCAGTGGGGCTACCCGAGACAACGGCAGGTCGCCCCAGCCCAGGCCGGCTTCGACCATCTGCAGGGCCAGGTCGAAGCTGTCGGTCGACCAGTGCGTGGCGCCGATCAGCGGGCGTGGATCGGCCAGCGGCAGGTCCCGGCTGCGCACGAGGATCTGGCGCACCCGGGTCAGGTCTTCGAGGTAGTGGATGCGTGCTTCACGCAGCGCCGGGTGGCTAGGGGCGAGGGTGGCTACCAAGGCTTCCATACCGATGTGCTGAAAGCCCCGGCGCGCATCCACCTGCAGGCCAGCGAAGGCCACGCAAAGATCGGCGCGGCCGCTGTCCAGCAAGTGCAGGGCCTCTTCCTGCGGGGCGCTGAGCAAAGCGATATCGAGCAATGGGTGGCGCACACCGAGGTCGGCGATAGCCGCCAGCAACGGGCGGTGATCGATGTCCGGCACCACCGCCAGCGTCAGGCTGCTTTCTAGCCCCTGTGAGAGCTCCAAGGCATGGACTTGCAACAGCCCGAGTTGCTCGGCAATCAGCCTGGCGTGCGGTTCCAGGGCCAAGGCCCGGGCGGTGGGCCGAACTTCGCGGGGCCCGCGTTCGAACAAGCTGTATCCCAGCTCCGCTTCCAGATTGCCAATGGCCATGCTGACCGCCGACGGTACCCGTTTGAGGGCGCGAGCGGCGGCGGAGAACGAGCCGCGGTCGAGCACGGCAAGAAACAGCTGGATGTTGTCGCTGGAAAAGTTCATGGCAGCCTCCTGTCAGCAGATCTGACAGCTGCTGACTTTTGCTGTCAAGCGAGGTGAAGCATTATCGCGCCCTTCGTTATTGGTATTGGAGGGAAATGCAGGTGCAGGGTTTGAAGCGCAAACTGGTGTACGTGACGTGCTATGAGCTGATAGGGCTGAGCATGTCGACCCTCGGGCTGGCTTATCTGTCAGAGACCCAGGCGTCGCATACCGGGCCATTGGCGGTGATGATCACAACCATTGCCATGCTCTGGAACCTGATTTTCAACACGTTGTTCGAGCGCTGGGAAAGCCGCCAGGCCAAGCGCGGCCGCAGCGTGGCGCGACGGGTGGCGCATGCGGTCGGCTTTCAGCTGACCCTGGTGGTGTATCTGATCCCGCTGATTGCTTGGTGGCTGGACATGACACTGGTAGAGGCACTGCTGGTGGACATGGCGTTCATTGTGCTGATCCCTTGCTACACCTTCGCCTACAACTGGGTGTTTGACCGGATCTTCGGCTTACCGACCTCGGCCATGGCCAAGGCTTGACTCGGGCGCTACAGGCCACCGCCTGGTACACCCGCTGCTGGACCGGTGCATGGCCGTCAGGAGCGGGCTTGGCCCTTGCGTGCGGGCTACGCCAGGTCGAGTTTGTCTTCCAGCCGGTCGAGGTGGGTGTGCATCAGCCCCAATGCCGCCTCGGCATCGCCTTGCTCCACGGCATCGATGATCGCCGCGTGTTCTTCCCACGCACAATGTTCGCAGCACGGCGACTCGTAGCGGGCAATGATCAGCGAGGTCATCGGCACCAGGCCGTTGAGAAACCGTGCCAGGGGTGCATTGGCCGCCACTTGCGCCAGTTTGAGGTGGAACTCGCCACCCAGGCGGATCGCCGCGCAACGCTCGCCACTTTCATGGTGCTGGCGCTCACGTTCAACCAACTGGCGCAGTTGACGTATCTGCGCAGGGCGGGCGCGCTGTGCGGCCAGGGTGATCAGGGTGGTCTCCGCCAGCCGCCGGGCACTGAGCACCTGCCGCGCCTGCTCGGGGTCGGGGGCTGCCAGGTGCGCGGTGTGGCTAGGGCGCTGCACCACCACTTGCTGGTCACACAGGCGCCCGAGCACGCGGCGGATCACGGTACGGCTGACCCCAAACGCCTGGCCCAACGCCTGCTCGGGCAGCAGGCTGCCGGGGGGCAGGCGCTGTTCGAGAATGGCGTCGAACAGCCGTGGGTAGATTTGCTCGGCCGACAGGCGGGTTTCGCCGGCCGCGAGCAGGGCAGGCAAGTGGGGGGCGGCGTTCATGGTCGCTCTCCTCAGGTCATGGATGCAGGTGTTCATCCGGGATGTTCAGCGGGATGCCCATGCGCGCGCCCTCGGCCAGGATGTGCTGGCGCATCTGGGCACTGGCCAGGGCACTGTTGCGTTCGCGAATGGCGCGTACTACGGCCTCGTTCTCCTTCAGCCTTGCAGCCAGATGCTCCGGTGAGTTGCGCAGCATGTCGGCGCTCTGTTTAAGGGCGTTGCCGGTCTGCTGCACGACACTCTGGAAGATCGGGTTGGTGGTCAGGGCGAAGAGGGCCTCATGGAAAGCGATATAGGCCCTGACCCCAGCTTCGCTGTCATCGGCCTCCAGCGCTTCGCGCATGTCCATCAGGGTGAGGCGCAACTGGCCAACATCCTGGCTGTTGGCGGATTGTGCCACCAGGCCGACGATGAACGGTTCAAGGGTGTAGCGCAGTTCCAGTACGTCAGCCAGGCTGGCGGCGGCGCTGGTATCCAGCCCCGGTTCCAGGGCGGCAGCTTCGGCCTCCAGCACCAGTACACCCTTGCCCGGCAGCGCGCGCACCAGGCCCAGGGTTTCCAGCACGGTTACCGCCTCGCGCAGGCTGGGCCGGCTGATGCCCAGTTGTTCAGCCAGCTCGCGCTGGCCTGGCAGCATGTCGCCGCTGCGCCACTGGCCGCGGGCCAGGGCCTGGCGGAGTTTTTCCACCACTGAATTGACGACGGTCGATGAGCTGATCACAGTTCGCTCCTTGAAGGGCCGGCATCAGTGCCGGCCACGTTCGCTCAGAATTCCTGCTGGTGGGCATTGGGCTGTTTGCGTGGCAACGGGGCAAAGCCGGGTTTGCCTGCCAGTACGTTGTTGGCACGCTCCAGGTCGATGTCTTTTTCCCAGCGGGCAATCGCCACGGTGGCTACACAGTTGCCGATCAGGTTGGTCAGTGCCCGGCCGATGCCCATGAACCAGTCCACCGCCAGTACCAGCACCAGGCCGACAACCGGAATCGCCGGTACGGCAGTCAACGTGGCCGCCAGGATCACCAGCGCCGAGCCAGGGATGCCGTGCGCGCCTTTCGAAGTTACCAGCGACACCAGCAGAATGGTCAGCAGGTCAGTCATCTCCAGCGGTGTGCCGGTAGCGTTGGCGATGAACACGATGGCCAGCGTCAGGTAGATGGAGAAACCGTCCAGGTTGAACGAGTAGCCGGTGGGAATCACCAGCCCCACCGTGGAACTGCCGATGCCCAGGTGTTCCAGCTTGCGCATGATCTGCGGCAGAACGGCGTCGGAAGAGGCGGTGCCCAGCACGATGGTCAGCTCTTCACGCAGGTACTTGATCAGTGGCAGCAGTTTCAGGCCCGACAGGCGCATCACGGTACCCAGCACGATCAGCACGAAGCCTGCACAGGTCAGGTAGAACAGCGCTACCAGGCCGCCTAGGTGCTGCAGCGATTCCAGGCCGTACTTGCTGGTGGTGAAGGCGATGGCACCGAATACACCGATCGGGGCCAGGCGCACGATCATGCCCATGATGCGGAAGATCACATGGCTCAGTTCGTTGATCAGCCGCGAAATGCCGGCGGCCGAGTCGCCCACCAGGTTCAATGCGCTGCCGAACAGCACCGAAAACAGCAGCACCTGAAGGATGTTGTTGTCGGCGAAGGCGCCGATCACCGAGGTCGGGATCAGGTCCATGAAGAACGCTGCGGCGCCATGGATGTGTTGACCGCGCTCGGCCAGGCTGCTGGCATCGGCACTGGACAGTTGGTCCAGGTGAATATTGGCGCCGCTGCCGATGCCGCTGCTGAAGGCGAATACCAGGCCGATCACCAACGCCAAGGTGGTCAGCACTTCAAAGTAGATCACCGACTTCAAGCCGATGCGCCCGACCTTTTTCAGGTCGCCCGCGCCCGAGATACCACTGACCACCACGCAGAACACGATCAGGCCGATGAGCATCTTGATCAGCTTGATGAAGCCGTCGCCTAGGGGTTTGAGTTGTAGCGAAAGGTCGGGGAAGCTGAGGCCGCAGGCAATGCCGAGGGCAAGGCCAAGCACGACTTGCAGGAATATCGAACGCGAGCACCATTTGAGCATGGGAGAAGTCTCAGATCGGTGTCCTTGCTTCGGTAGCCGCACGGGGCGAAAGAGCGCAGGACTTAATTATTGTGGTCTTACCGGTTTGTTCAGCGCGATGCCATAAAAGCGCGAAAAATCGTTATTTGCAAGGGTTTTTGGCCTTACCGGTCTGACCAGTTATGGGGCAATTGGGCCTGCCGCGCTCTAGTTCGGTGCGCAGCGTGACGTTCATGGTTTGAGCAGGGCATGCGAGCAAGCACGCTCCCGTGCCGCTGATACCCTTGAACCTGATTCGGGCTGGGCCCGCCCCATACGGCCAGTGCAAACTACCTGCCAATCCCGCCTCGCGTTCGCCATTTCTTGTGGTGCATCAAGCCCGAGCCCTCGAAACCGGGCAAAAAAAACGGCACCTGCCAGAGGTGCCGTTTTCGCTACGTGCCAGCTTTACGTGTGCAGCTCTTGCGCTGCGTACAGCGTGTTCTCCAGCAGACACGCCCGGGTCATTGGCCCAACCCCGCCCGGCACTGGGGTAATCCAGCCGGCGCGGGGCAGGGCGGTCTCGTAGACCACATCGCCGACCAGCTTGCCGTCCGCCTGGCGGTTGATGCCCACGTCGATGACGATGGCGCCTTCCTTGATCCACTCACCTTTGACCAGGCCCGGCTTGCCTGCGGCCACTACCACCAGATCGGCGCGGCCTACATGGCCGGCCAAGTCCTTGGTAAAACGGTGGCAGACAGTCACGGTGCAGCCGGCCAGCAGCAGCTCCATGGCCATTGGGCGGCCAACGATGTTGGAAGCGCCGACGATGACGGCGTTCATGCCGTACAGATCCTGGCCGGTGCTTTCCAGCAGGGTCATGATGCCTTTTGGTGTGCACGGGCGCAGCAGCGGAATACGCTGGGCCAGACGGCCGATGTTGTACGGGTGGAAGCCGTCCACGTCCTTGTCAGGGCGAATGCGCTCGAGCAGCAGCGACGCCTCCAGGTGCGCCGGTAGCGGCAACTGCAGCAGAATGCCGTCGACGGCCGGGTCGTCGTTAAGACGGTCGATCAGCTCGGTCAGGGCTTCTTGCGTGGTCTCGGCGGGCAGGTCGAAAGCCTGCGAAATGAAGCCGACCTCTTCGCAGTCCTTGCGCTTGTGCGAGACATAGACTTGGGAGGCGGGGTCGGTGCCGACCAGGATCACCGCCAGGCCCGGCGTACGCAGGCCTTGCTGGCGACGCTCCACGACACGTTGAGCGATCTGCTGGCGCAGGCTGGCGGCGATTGCCTTGCCATCGATTAGGTGTGCAGTCATAGACGCGTGATTAACCATCGAGAAGGAAACAATAAAGAGCGCGCATTCTCGCACGACATGGGCGAAGGGCAAAGGCGGGTGGTCGGGCAAATCCCCTAAGCCCTTAAATAATTTAAATTTTTTTTAAAAAGGTGTTGACGACTTTCGGGGTCGCCTATAAGATTCGCCGCACTTGTCGGGCACAGCCTAGCACTGGTTGGCTAAGTCGGGCAGAATGGGTCGTTTGGCAGTTAGCTGTTAAATACTTGTTCGGTTAGGCTTGAAGCTTAAGCGCCCGTAGCTCAGCTGGATAGAGCATCCGCCTTCTAAGCGGATGGTCGCAGGTTCGAGTCCTGCCGGGTGCGCCATTAGGCAGCTTTGGCAAGCAAGTTGGCTGTAATGCAATATGGTGGGCGTAGCTCAGTTGGTAGAGCGCTGGATTGTGATTCCAGTTGTCGTGGGTTCGATTCCCATCGTCCACCCCATATTTTAGAA